>NZ_JBSSBR010000001.1:0-271870 GCF_054059035.1 Thermostichus sp. MS-CIW-36 | reverse complement strand
TAAACAGAAAGATCAACTGGTAGTAATCCGTACTGAACATATTATACATTATTTTCAGTATAGTTGAGCTTATTATTGACTAGAGTCATGCTCTACTTCAGGTGGGAGTGGAAGTATTGGTAGGGCTGGGAGCTCCATCGGACTCCGTCCTGCCAACGTCGGCGGCAGCAGGTGCAGTTGCCGGCAGTGTAGGTTCTGGCCCGGCAGGAGGCAACTCCGGTGCCGGTGCGGGCTGAGGCAGAAAGTCGATGACCTCCCAAGTCTTGGAATCCGGTGAGCTGTAGGCCAGCAGCCACCGTTCGGGCACGGTTTTGACGCGGTCGGGCGAGCGTTGTGTAGCAACAGTTTGTGCCTTTTGGTGGGCCAGGGTGAGCTGGAAGGGATCCCCTTTGCGGCGATAGGGGCGGCGGGATCCCGGCGGATGCACGATTAGGGTGTAGGTACCGCTGAGGTGATGGCCTTCCAGGGTTTCTCCTGAGGCCAACAGCAAGGGTTCACGGCGATCCTGGCGGATTTTCACATCCTGCAATTGCAGGCGGGCTGCTAGCTGGTCACTGCCCACCAAGGATCCCACCGGCCCGGACAAATGAGCGATCTGATAGGCGAGGGCCTGCTGCACAATCGGTTTTGGCGGCCTGGGGCCACAGCCGACCAGCAGCCCCACCAGCACAATAGCCACAAGGCTAATCGTGCCCCGCAGAACCGATCCCCTACAACTCCACCCCAGTTTTGGCATCGCTTCCCCTGAGGCCATCAGACGGTAACTAAGGTGGGGTGTTGCTTCAGGTATTCCGTATTCACGCCGGACTCGCGGGTGAGAGCCACCAGGCCGGTACGGGCGATCTCACGGATGCCAAAGCTGGTCAACATCTTGATGATGGCCACCATTTTGCCGGGATCCCCGGTTACCTCGAGAGTCAAAGACTCCTCTGCCACATCCACAATCCGGGCACGAAACATTTGGGCCACATCCATGATGGCGGAGCGGGTATCGGGGCTGGCGTTAACTTTGACCAGCATCAGCTCCCGTTCCACACAGGGAACATGGGTGATGTCGGTTACTTTCAGCACGTCAATGAGCTTGTAGAGCTGCTTCGTCATCTGCTCCACATCGTGTTCATCGCCCTGCACCACCATAGTGATACGAGAGATCCCCGGTCGTTCGGTGGGGCCAACGGTAAGGCTGTCGATGTTAAAGCCGCGACGGGCAAACATCCCCGCAATGCGGGTTAAAACGCCAGGCTGATCCTGCACGAGGGCGCTGAGGGTGTGTTTCACGGCAACCAGAGGATAGAGAAAAAGCTGAGAAGAGGTTGGGGAAGCACCTGGGAATAACAATACCCTGAGGAAATTTTACGCCAACTTTGCCGGAATGTTTTTCGCATTGCTCCGGTCGGAGCACAGCTGCAGAGCCGGCGCCCTAGAGAAAGACAGCGCAGCCGTTAACTCTCCAAAGACCCGCGCGTAACCCCCAATTGGCTGTGTAGCTTCAGCTCCTGCCACAGTTGGGATCCGCTGAGTTGACCTTGTAGGAGTTGCTGATAGCGGTGCAGGGTTTGTTGGATCTCGGCGGGGGATTCATGCAAAAATTCGATGCGCAGATAGCGCAGGCCCAAGGCCAATAATTTCGGCACATACTCTGCCCCCGTTTGGGCCTTGCCGTTGTAGAGGGTATTCCGACAGCCGGCATCGGCCTTCAAAATGTGCTCGACATTGGCCCTGTCCCTCAGCTTCACCTCGTGTTTTTCACATGGGCGACCACAATTGGTGTAATCCGTTCCGCTGGATAAAAAGGCGCAAAAGACGCAGTGCTCCATGTGGAACAGGGGCATATGTTGATGAAGGGTAACCTCATACCTATGGGCGGGGCCGGCTTGCAGCAGGGATCCCAGTTGCTCATGGTTGAGGTCATAGGAAGCCGTCAAGCGCTCTAGGTTGTAGCGGGTTTTGAGATAGTAGGCTGTGATGGGATTGGCCACATTTAACGAAAAATCCCCAATGCAGCGCTGCCCGGCAAAGAAACGGAGATGATCGTAATTTCTCACCAAGTAGCCATCGGCCCCAGCGGCCAACACTTGCTTTAGGATCCAGGTTTCTCCCGGCTTGGTGATGCGGGGCGGGGCAGCCCACAGCTCCACCTCAGGATGGATGGCTTTGGTTGTGCGGATCACCTCCCGATAGCGGCGGGGATCCTCAAACTCCAGATAGATCTGCCGGATACCGCTGGCTATCACCGGCGGCAGTTGCGCCGGATCCCGCACCAACGCCACCAACTGCGGGGATCCCCTTGCGGGCTCCTCCTGAGAAGGCACCAGATCTTGCCAGCGAGCTTCAGGGTTGAGTTGCCAGCGCGGGGGCTGGGCCCGCAGAGCTTGTAGGCGTTCCACCGCTTGTCGGCGCATCTGGTTGAGCATGCTCACCGGCAGCATCACCTCCCCTTGCAGGGCATTGTGCAGAGATTCCAATTTGAAGGGGGTGGAGCCCAAACGGCCCAGTTGCTGTTGCAGTTTTTCCGTGGTGAGGGGTTGGTGGTGGGCAGCCTCCAGAGGCAGCGGCGAATCCACCCGCACCGTGTGTCCCTGCTCATCCCGCACGATCAACGTCAGCGGGGATCCCACTTGGCCGTGAACCTCCATGTGGACGGGCCGCTGAAAGCGGGGGTGATCCCCGGCGTAGCTCTGGCGCAGGCGTTTTTCCAGTTCCGGGTCGCTGGTCTTCCAGAGGCGATCCCCCACCCGCAGACGTTTGAGGTCAATGGCCCCCTCTCCAAAGCTGATCCAGGCCAGCCCCTGCTTCTCTTGCACGCGGTAAACCCGTCCCCCCTGCTCCGGCAACTCCGGCTGCCCCTGGTCAAACACCACGCCATCCCCGGCTTTGAGGGGTGCCTCCAGCCGGATCACCACCTGATCCTGTTGGATCCCCACCACCTGCCCCAGGTAAACCCCCCGTTTCTTGCCAAACCGCGCGTGCACCAGCTCCTGGTTGTTGATGCCCCGCAGCCAGCCCGTATAAAGCCCGCGAGAAAAGCTCATCTCCAGCTCGTAGCGTTCCTGCTGCGAAGGCTGCCACGGCTGCCCCGCTCCCAGCGCATCCAACGCCTGCCGATACACCCGCGTTACATTGGCTACATATTCTGGGGATTTCAGTCGGCCCTCAATTTTCAGACAGCGGATCCCCAGCTTCACCAGCTCCGGCAGCACCTCCAGCCCGGCCAAATCTTGAGGGCTGAGCAGATACCGCTTTTCGCCTAAGTCGCGGCGGATCCCATCTACCACCAGCTCATAGGGCATGCGGCAGGCTTGGGCACATTCCCCCCGATTGGCCGAACGCCCCCCCAGCGCCTCGCTGGTCAGACATTGCCCCGAGTAGGCCACGCACAACGCCCCATGCACAAAGACCTCCAGAGATAGGGAGGATCCCTTCTCTTGCAGATAGGCCTGGATCTGGGCGATTTCCTGGAGGGAACATTCCCGCGCCAGCACCACCACCTCACAGCCCAGCTCAGCGGCAAACTCCGCTCCCACTCCACTGGTGATGGTCATTTGCGTGGAAGCATGGATGGGGAAATCGGGGGAAAGATGCCGGATCAGGCGGGCGATGCCGATATCCTGCACAATCACCGCATCCACCCCCGCCGCAATCATCGAGCGGATGTATCCCTCGGCTTCCGTCAGCTCTCTTGGAAAAACCAGAGTATTCAAAGTAACATAGCCCCGTACCCCCCGCCGGTGCAGCCAGGCCATCAGTTCCGGCAAATCCGCTTCCGTAAAGTTGCGGGCGCGCATCCGGGCGTTGAAGCGCTCCAGCCCAAAGTAAATGGCATCGGCTCCGTTTTCCACTGCCGCCTTGGCACACTCCCAATCCCCTGCCGGAGCCAGCAGTAGGGGCAGCTCAGCGGCACAACGACTCGTCTCTACGGGGCTCATCCCAGAAGCACTCATCGAGAAGCACTTTACTGTAGATGAAGAAGATGAAGAGGAAAAAGCCAAGGGATCCTTAACCCATTCAAACGCAAAAGACCTGAAAGACGGAACCGCTCCAACGCGGAAGCGTCGCGCAGCGCGAGCAGTAAACCCAGGACTCCGTACGTGCCTATTCTGCCGGCTGTTGGCAACTCCTTGATGCTGGAAAACCGTCAGTCTCTGAGGGCTTGCACCACTGGGGAGCCAGCTCTCGGCTAGCGCTTGCAGAGCCGATATACAGGCAAAGTGAAATGAAAGCTGCTGCCTTTGCCCAAGGAAGACTCCACCCAAATCTGGCCGTAGTGGGCACGCACAATCCGTCGGCAGAGGGAAAGGCCGATGCCATAGCCCTCCTGCTGCTGATCCCGGGACAGGCGGACGGAATCGGAGAAGATGCTCTCTTGGTCGGCTTCCGGGATCCCAGGGCCGGTATCGCTGACGGTCACCTGCACCTTTTGGCTGGTGCGATGGAGGACATCGAGGCGGATGGATCCCTCGGCAGGGGTGTACTTGATGGCGTTGTCCAGCAGGTTGAACAGAACTTGGCGGATCTTGTCGGGATCCACATGGACGGAGGGCAGATCCACGGGAATATCCGCTTGAAACTGCAGCCGCTTGCCTTGAATGCGCGGCCATAGCTCCTCGATCACCGCCTGACAGAGGCCGGGCAACTGGGTTTCTACGGCTCGAATTCTCAGCTCTGAGGCAGCGCCACGGGCCGACTCCAGAATGTCGGTGATCATGCTGTCCATCTTGCGCAGTTGCTGGCGCGCGTGGTCGAACAACTGCCGCTCTAGCGCTTTGTCCAGGGATCCCTCGCGCCCCTGTTGCAGGGTTTCGACCGCCAAAGCCGTGGCCGTCAGGGGGCTGCGCAAATCATGCACCAGCATGGCCAGAACGCGATCTTTGAAGTCCAACTGCTCCCGCAATTGGGCCCGCTCCTGCCGCAGCAAAAACACCTCTTCCGACATTTGCAACAGCGCCTCGGTGGTCGGAGGGGAGGTGGGATCCTGTCCTGCCCCTTCTTGTTCGCGGAAGCGGACCGTAGGTCCATGGGAAGCCATTCGCGTCAGCGGGCCGGAGGCCTTAGCCGCCTGGCCTTGCCAACGGGGCCACCACACTTCCAACTGCGTCGCCAAGTCTCCGCCCGCCAAAACCTGAGCAGGCAAGGGCTCAGCCTTGACCAGAGCCGGAGTCGCCACCAGCTTGTAATGCTCTGCTAGGTAGGGGTGCTCCTCCAGTGGCACCACTTCCAGTTGGGCAGGGTATTGACCAGGCAACCCCTGGATGTGCTGGCGCAGATGTTCCTCAAGTTCGGCAACGACAGCTCGACTCTTGGCAAACAACAGCAGGCGAATGACAGAACGAGCGGAGGTGAGGTCTGGCGAAGTCTGCATAGGCCAAAATCCAGTCGCGTTAGCGCTCGCGATAGCGGTGCGTAGCACATTGCGTAGCATTAAAGCCAAAGGTTGGCGTTTCAGCAGCCGGGATTGCCGTGCGCTCGTTCGCGGAAGCGGACCGTAGGTCCAACCGTAGGAGCCATTGCTGCTTGTTCCTTCCTAACACCTAATCTTGGGAAAAGCTTAAGAAGCGACATGGAGTGTAACAAGAAAGACCTTTCAGGGTGTGGCTTTCCCGCCCTAGGAACAACTGCAAGAGGGTATAGCCAGGACACTCTCGCGGAACTCAGTGAAAACTTAGTGAAACAGGTAGGCCAGCCCCACCAGCAGGGCCACCAACCCCACCGCTGTCAGGGTGAAGTGAAGCAGGGAAGTCTTGCCTTTGCGCACCATGTTGCGCATGGCCAGGCGGGTGTAACTCAGCTGGGGGGGGGATCCCGCCCCAACCGAAGGAGAATCTGCAGAAGAAGGCTGCGCCATCAGGATAACCAGAGCGATAATTTACCCTACCTTCAGGCTAGCTTAATCTGCTCCTCCGGATAGAGGTGTTTCCCAAGCTTCGACCTTCCTGCTGAAGAAGGGCCATAGCTGTCGCGCGGGGATCTTCCGGTGCCAAAATAACGACAGCATCCCCCTCTTTTGCCCCCCATGTTGCAAGTTCAGCATCTTTCCTACCATCCGGCAGGCGTTTCCCAGTCCATTCTCAACGATCTTTCCTTTGAGTTGGGCCTGAACCAGTTGGGGCTGATCGTGGGCAAAAGTGGGGCGGGCAAGAGCACCCTGCTGGAGATTTTGGCTGGCTTGGCGCGGCCCACCCAAGGACGGATTACCTGGGGAGGGGCAGAACTTTCCCCCAACCGCTTGCGCAGCATGGCGGGGTTGGTGTTTCAGTTTCCAGAGCGCCACTTTTGCGGCTTGACGGTGCTGGAGGAAATGCGCTTTGGTTATCCAGAGCTACAGAGAAAAGAGATCGAAAACGCCCTCAGACAGGTGGGATTGGAAGGGATCCCTCTACATACCTCCCCAAACCGCCTCAGCGGCGGGCAACAGCGGCGCTTGGCCCTGGCCGTCCAGTTGATCCGTGGCCCGTTTTTGCTGTTGCTGGATGAGCCGACGGCGGGATTGGATTGGTCGGTGCGGCGGCAGTTGATCGAGCTGTTGGCCCGGCTGAAGTCCACCTGGACGGTGCTGGTGGTTTCTCACGACCCGGAGGAGCTGTCCTCCATTGCCGATGTGCGGTGGACATTGCAGGCGGGATCCCTGAGGCCGGTGGCGGCGGAGGCTTTGCTTCAGAGGTAGCGGCGGGGATCGACCGGTTGGCCGTTGACGCGCACTTCAAAGTGAACATGGGGCCCCGTGGAGAGGCCGGTGGAGCCGGAAGCAGCAATTGCTTGCCCCCGCTGTACCTGCTGGCCTACCCCAACGGCAACGCGGCTGTTGTGGGCGTACAGGGTGGTGATGCCGCCCCCGTGATTCACAATCACCGTGTAGCCATAGCCGCCGTACCAGCCGGCGTAGATGACGGTGCCCCGGTCGGAGGCTCTCACCGCAGTGCCGGTGGGCACACCAAAATCAATCCCCGCATGAAAGCGGCGACTGCGGTAGATGGGGTGAACCCGCCAGCCAAAGCCACTGGTGATCGGCCCGCGCACCGGAGCGATGAATCGGCCCGTCCCTTGAACGGGATCCCTGCCCCCTTGCTGTTGGGCCTGCTGGGCGATCAGTTGCTGGATCAGACTGGTGAGCTGTCGAGAATCGGCTTCCAACCGCCGTTGGGCTGCTTCATAGGCCGCGCGTTCGTTGGCCAAGCGGCCCACCAGTTGCTCTTGGGCGGCAGCCTGCTGCTGCAGTTGATTCTTCTGGGCGGCCAGCTCCTGCAAAATCAAGGAAATCTCGTTGCGCTGCATCTCCAGGGCAATGCGCTGTTGATCCACCTCTTTGGCCATTGCTTGCAGCTCTTGGATCAACTGCCGATCCGCCTCGATCAACAGTTGCAGTTGGTGGCGGCGGTCGAAAAACTCGTTCAAGTCACGGCTGGTGAGCAGCAAAGCCCACCAATGTTCGGCCCCCTGTCGCTGCATGTAGCGCAAACGGGCAGCCGTGCCCTGTTGCTGCCGTCTCAGGCGGTCTTCCAGCTCCTGTAGCTCCTTTTGAGCTTGCTCCAGGGCTTTCTGGGCTTGTTCCAGACGATACTGATTGTCGCGAAGGCTGGATTCGGTCTGTCGAATGTTTTGCTGCAGGGATCCCATGCGGCGGCGGGCTTCTTCTTCTGCTTGGCGCAGTTCTCCCAGGCGGCGCTGAGTGCTCTGGATTTGTTGCTGGATCTGCTGCTGCCGCTGTTGCAATTGGTTGACATTCTGCGCCTGAGACGGGGCAACCCCCCCCAGTCCCCCCAACAGCAAGAGGGTGAGCAATCCGAGCGCTATCCACCCTTTTAGCCTGCGTGCCCCACGACTCAGACTCGTCACTCCTCACACCCTCTGCAACCGACCCATCGACCCTAAGGATACAAAGATCCCCACGGATCTGATCGAGCCTGAGCTGGCTATTGCCGGTTATGGCTGCTTGACAAGAAATAGAAAGAAGCGACAGGACATAAGAAAAAGACCCTAGCGACACAGCGGCGTCACTCTCAGGAGCAGTGAAACTATTCGTTTCTTTGTTTTGACTTTCCTCTCCCAGGGAAAGAAGGGTTAGGGGCGAGGGGCAACCGGGAACTGTCTCAAACCTGTTTGAAATAACCACACCGCTGTTAGGCTCGTACTAACCTTTGGATCTCATGGGTCTGATGGTGGGCAGCCCAACCCACCGGCGAGCGACAGCGACCTCAACATCTGGCAAAGATGAGAAACCGATGAGAGGGTATTTCCCCACAGATGGTATTCGAGGATTTTGAGTGCGGTTTCGGGAAAGGGTCACAGCACCCCTGGCTACTCCATCTGTGGCAGCAGCCGCTGATCGCGGTGATCCGCCTCTGTGCCAGCCCAGCCCAGGCCCTAGAGGGATCCATGCTGGCCATCCGGGCCGGGATCCGCCACATTGAAATCACCACGCAAGTTCCCCAATACCTGGAGTTGATTGCCCAACTGCGGCAAGACCACCCGCAGTGTTGGATAGGGGTGGGCACTGTTCTCAATCGACAGATGGCGGAGCAGGCTTGGCAGGCAGGAGCCCAGTTTTGCGTTTGCCCCTTCACCGATGAG
Organism: Thermostichus sp. MS-CIW-36; assembly: GCF_054059035.1. NCBI lineage: Bacteria > Bacillati > Cyanobacteriota > Cyanophyceae > Thermostichales > Thermostichaceae > Thermostichus > Thermostichus sp. MS-CIW-36. The sequence continues at coordinate 263,305 of NZ_JBSSBR010000001.1, read as the reverse complement.
CAAGTCATCCGTTGGGGTCGGGAAGTAGGGCTGCCCATCGTGCCCGGTGCCCTCACCCCCGGCGAGATCTGGAGGGCGTGGCAGGCGGGGGCAACGGCAGTGAAGGTGTTTCCGGTGGAGAGCATGGGGGGATCCCGCTACCTGCGCCATCTACAATCGGTGCTGGGATCCCTGCCGTTGATCCCCACCGGGGGAGTCACCTTGGCCGGGGCAGCGGAATACCTGCAAGCAGGGGCCTGGGCGGTCGGCGTTGCCGGAGATCTGTTCCCGACAGAGGATTTGGACTCAGGCTGCCATCTGTTGGAGAATCGACTACGACAGGCGCTGCAGCAGCTTGCGGAGCAAAGAAGCAAAACCTGGCCCAATCTGGGCAAACCAGTAGAATAAGGGGCGTGGTGTGAGTGAGGCCCGCATGGATGGATTTTTAGATCTCTATCTGCAATTCAACATCCCAAGCCCGGTTGAAGAAGCCACTTGGCGTCATTGGTTTGAGATCTGGCTGAAAGAGCTGGGAGTCCAGGAGCCATGCGAGCTCAGCCTTTGCCTCACTTCCGATGAACACATCCGCCAGCTCAACCGCGAGTTTCGCCACCTCGACGAGCCTACCGACGTGCTGGCCTTTGCCGCACAGGAGATGCTTGCCCCCTTTGAGATCCAAGACATAACGGGGGTACGCCTGCTGGGGGATATTGTGATTTCGGTGCCCACCGCCCGCGCACAAGCCAAGGCGCAGGGGCATCGTCTTTCGCAAGAGTTGGCCTGGTTGGCCAGCCACGGGTTGCTCCATCTGCTGGGGTGGGATCACCCGGATGAACTGTCCCTGCAGCGCATGTTGCAGCAACAGCGACAGTTGCTCGCCGCCATCCAACTGGATGGGGAGGTGGCCCATGGCCAACAGCCCTAGTCGGTTGCCGGAGCGTTCTCGCCTGGCGGTGTTCCGGCGGCGCGTCCATTCCAGAGACCCAGCGCAGCCATCTGAGGCGGATCGGGCAGCCAGTGCCGAGCCTTTGGGAAGGGATCCCTGGCGACGCCCCCCCTCTTGGCAAGTGGCCGACAACCTGGGCAAAAGTTTTTACTACGCGGGCAAGGGCTTAGTCTATGCCATCCGCACCCAGCGCAACTTCCGCATCCACATGGTGATGGCGGTGATGGCCTTTGGCCTTGGGCTGGGCCTGCAGCTGAGCGCCCTGGAAATGGCCGTGATTAGCCTAACCAGCGGTTTGGTGATGGCGCTGGAGCTGGTGAATACCGCTCTGGAAGCAGTGGTGGATCTCACCCTGGGCAGCAAGTATCACCTCTTGGCCGAGATCGCCAAAGATTGCGCGGCGGCAGCGGTGTTGATGGCGGCAGTGGCGTCCTTGATGGTGGCGGCTTGGCTATTTCTTCCGCCTTTGGTGTTGCTGCTGCAAGACGGCTTCCCGGCAGCAGGGTAGCTCCCCGATTGGACAGGAAGTTTCCTATCCAGATTGCTGGGAGTGGATCACCACCCGCCCCCCCTGCCGATCCAGATTGAGCAGTTTGGCCTCTGCTTCAATATCCAACTGCGCCCAAGCGCTGACCATCGCGGATCCCACCCGTTCCCGATTCTCGGGAGCACAGAGGGCCAAAAGGGTAGGCCCGGCTCCGCTGATCACCACTCCATAGGCTCCGGCAGCCATGGCTGCAGCTTGAACCGTTTTGAACCCGGTGATCAGCTCCATACGCGCCGGCTGGTGCAGCCGATCCTGCAGGGCCACCTTCAGCCAGTCCACCCGCCCCGACTGCAGGCTGCGGATGAGTAGGCCCAGATGGCTGCTGGAAAAAACTGCATCCGCCAAGCTGACGGATTTGGGCAGGATCTCGCGGGCCGCTTGGGTGGAAAGCTTAAAGTTGGGCACCACAGCCAGGATGCCAATGCTCTCATGCCACTCCACCGGACAGAACACCCACTGCCCCTGCTGTCCCTGCACACAAAGCTGACAACTGCCCTGCAGGGCGGGCACCACATTGTCTGGATGGCCTTCTAGGGCAATGGCCAGTTGTAGGAGGGTTTCGGGAGCTAAGTTAAGCGCCCCAATGGCATTGGCCCCCAGCAAGCCGCCGACAATGGCGGTAGCAGAACTGCCCAACCCCCGCGCCAGCGGCACGTTGAGGGTGATTTCGATTTCTACCCCCGGCACAGGCTTACTCAGCAGCTCAAAGGCGCGGCAAAAAGCCCGGTACACCAGGTTGTCCTTGCTCTGGCTAATGTGGTCGCTGCCGCGGTAGTGGATGCTGAGGCCAGAAGGGATCTCGCGAAAATAGAAGTGATTGTAGAGCTCTAGGGCTGCACCGATGCAGTCGAACCCTGGCCCCAAATTGGCGGTGGTGGCCGGGACGATGACCTCTACGCGTTCTTTGACCAAGGGGACAACTCCTCAGTGAACGGTGGGTAACTCAATGTCTGCGGGCTCCCATTATCCTACGAACGATGGCCAGACCTTGGATATTCTCGCCACCTCTGCTCGGTCTGCAGCTCGCCGAGGCGAACGCGCTGGCCCAGCGGAGCTGTTGGACTATCCCGAAAGGTTTCTGACCATGATTGGTTCTTGTGACTTATTTGTGACTTCATTGAGTATCGGGAATGTTGGGCCTGTTTCAACTCCAGCCTTTGCCATTGGCTGAACCCATCAGGGATCCTGAAAGAAGTGCGGGAGGGATCGGGGGGTGCGGGAGCTGTCTTGGTTGGTGTTGGGCCTGAGCTATGTCGGGTTGGGACTGGGATCCCTGCCTAGGTTGCGTATGAACCGGGCCACCATCGCCCTGGTGGGATCCGCCCTGTTGATTGGCTTGGGGACCTTGTCGCTACGGCAGGCTTGGGAAGCCATTGACCCGACCACGATTGTGTTTCTCCTGAGCATGATGGTGGTAAATGCCAGCTTGTCCTATGGGGGGGCTTTTCAGTTGGCTTTGCTGGGCTTGATTCGGGTGAGCCGCAGCCCCTTTGGTCTGTTGATCATGCTGGTGTTCGGCAGCGGGCTGCTCTCGGCTTTCCTGCTCAACGACACGCTGGCGCTGGTGTTTACTCCCCTGACTTTGCAGGTCACAACGGTGCTGGGGTTAAACCCGATTCCCTATCTGCTGGGCTTGGCGGCAGCCACCAACCTGGGATCCGTCGCCACCCTGAGCGGCAACCCGCAGAATATTTTGATCGGCTCCTTCTCTGGGATCGGCTATCTGGAGTTTGCTGCCCAGATGACCCCCATTGCCGTGGTAGGGCTGCTGCTGGAAGTGGGGTTGCTGTGGTTGTACTACCCTGAGGTGCGCTCGTTGAAACCCTTTGCTCGGGTGCCTTGGCTGCCGCTGCGGCTCTACCCGCCCCTGTTGCGCAAGAGCGTGGTGATTACGGGGGGGCTGTTTGTGGCCTTTGTAGCCGGACTTCCCTTGGCAGAATCGGCTTTGGTGGCGGCGGCCCTGTTGTTGATTACCCGCAGGCTGAAGCCGGAGCGATTTTTGGGGCAGGTGGACTGGAATCTGCTGGTGATGTTTTCCGGGCTGTTCATCCTAACGCGGGCAACGGGAGAGCTGGTCACTGTTTGGGGGATGGGCTTGGGATCCTTGGCAGAGAGTCTGGCGGGATCCCCTCTTGCCCTGCTGAGTAGTGTGGCCGTTTTATCCAACCTCATCTCCAATGTGCCGGCGGTGCTGTTGCTGCAATCGTTCCTGCCCCGACAGGAGACCACCGCTTGGCTGTTGCTGGCTGCTGGCTCCACTTTGGCAGGCAATTTGACACTATTTGGGGCGGTGGCCAATCTGATCACGGTTGAGGCAGCGGCCAAAAAAGGCTATGTGCTTTCGTTTGGGGAACATCTGCGCTTTGGCCTGCCCCTCACTCTCCTAACCCTGGGGTTCAGTGGGTTGTGGCTGTACCAGCCTTTCCTGTCTTCTCCACCGCTCAGATGACCTCTGTCGAGGGATCCAGTGGGGCTGTGACTGGCTTGTCGGGATCCCTGTGTATGATGGGAAAGAGAGTTTAAGAAACGTAACGTGTCTTCTCCACTATCGCAGGCGGTCATTCTGATCACGGGGGCAACGGGGGGTATCGGCAGTGCCCTTGTGCCCATGCTGGCTCAGGCTGGATCCCATCTGGTCTTGGCCGCTCGGCGAGAGGAGCCTCTGCGAACTCTGGTGGAGAAATCGCTCTCTCTGGGGGCTGCCTCTGGAGTGGGGATCCCTACCGATGTGACAGACTATGCCCAGGTAGAGGCACTGGTCAACCAAACGGTGCAAACGCATGGGCGCATTGACGTGCTGATCAACCTGGCCGGGGCCGGGATCCTGAAACCTGCTCCGCAACTAACCCCCGCAGACCTAGAGCGGATGATAGCGGTCAACCTGAAGGGCAGCTTCTACACCAGCCAACTGGCTGCCAACCCCATGCGGGAGCAAAAATCCGGCCACATCCTCAATTTCCCCGGCGTCCTTGGACGTCATCCCATGGCGATGGCCTCTGCTTACTGTGCGGCCAAGTTTGGGGTGGTCGGGTTTAGCAAGTGCATGGCCGATGAGCTGAAGCGCTTTGGAGTCAGATTTACGCTGTTTTACTTCGGGGGCATCGACTCACCCTTCTGGGATCCCATCAGCCTGAAGGTGCAGCGAGACAAGATGCTCAGCCCTGCCACGGCTGCGGAAGCCATCCACTTTGCCCTCACAGCGCCCGCCGGTGCTGTACCGAGCGAGATCGTGCTGCAGCCTGAAAGCCACCAATTCCTTTGACCAAGTGTTTTGCTGTCCTTTTGCTGGGGTTGAGGCGGCAGCAGCCTGTCTTTTGGCGAGACAAGCGCTCGAGTTTCTCTCCGAGGCTCCCCCCGTCTCAATTCTGCTCTCCGCAGCCCAAAGCGCCAGCGGGGATCCTCATTTCTCGACGGCAACGTTGGATCAGATCTCCCGACACCCCCACCAACCGTCCTAGCCATTCGTCCGGCACAGAAGCAAGCAACGCCGGGCCAAACTGCTGATGAAGATGCTGCCAGAGAAGGGCAGCCCGCCGCGGCTGGGGTAAAGTGGTCGGCTAGCTGCGCAAGGTAACCGGAAATTGTGTTGTCAACTGCGCCCTCACCTGGTTTTGCAGAGCTTCTACCTCCGCATCCGTGAGGGTGCGATCGGGAGCACGGTACACCAGGCGGAAGGCAAGGCTGCGCTGCCCTGCAGGTACTCCTTGGCCCCGGTACTCGTCGAAAAGCTGCACCGATTGGAGAAGTGCTCCGCCCGCTCGACGGATAACCTTCTCGATCTCACCAACGGCAAGGTCGAGTGGCGCAAAGAAGGCGATATCCCGATCGGCAGCAGGAAAGGGCGAAAAGGGGACAAATTGCACAATGCCCCGTCTCTCCAGGCTTTCCAGCAAGGGATCCAACTGCAGCTCAAACCCATAGACCTGATCTGGCAGCCCCTTTTCCTGACAGAGGCGGGGGTGCAGTTGCCCGAACAAACCGATGCGGGATCCCTCAATCCACAAACTGGCCTGGCGACCGGGGTGCAGCAGCGGCGATTGCTCTTCAGGGGGATCCAGACGAAACTCCGGGCCAAATCCCAGCCGCTCCAGAGCGGAGACCAGCAGTCCCTTGGCCTCGAACCAGTCCATGGGTCGGTTGCGGTGCTGCCAATCGTGGGGATTGGGATCCCCGCCCAAGATACCGCCGATATGCTCAGCTTCCCGGTAAGGGTGGGGGTTGGGGGGAAGGGCATGGGCAAAAACACGACCGATTTCAAAGGCTTGCAGCGGGCCGTTGCCTTGATCCCAGTTGAAGCGGAAGGCCTCCACCAGGCCGGGAAGTAGCGCATTGCGCACGGCTGAATATTCAGGCGAAAGTGGATTGGCAATCCTCACCAAAGATCCATCCTCCTCCGCTGGGCAGAGGGAGATGTGATACACCTCCGTCAGGCCAATGCCCCGCAGCACTTCTCGGATCTGGCGGGTGAATGTTTCCCGCGCCGAAAGGGATCCCACCTGCGGCTCGGTGGGTAGGGTTTCTGAGAAGCGGTCATAGCCGTAGAGACGGGCAAACTCCTCGATGAGGTCGATCTCCCGCTCAATGTCCCGCAGGCGATAGGGGGGAACGGCGACCTGCCAGACGCAGCGGGCCACGGTTGCCGTCTCGGTAGCGGGGGAGAGGGCACTCTGGGAATTGGCCCCTTCGCAACGGGAGAGCTGAAAGCCCAAGGCAGATAGGATCTCCTCCACATCCGCCGCCTGCACCTCGTCCCCCAACACATCGATCAGCCGCGACAGCCGCAATTTCAGGCTGCGTTCCAGGGGGGGCCGCCGGTCAAAGGTGGTAAGGCCGGTTACTGCTCCCCCTGCCAGTTCCAGGATCAACTGCACCGCCCGATCTCGGGCCTGATCGAGGGTGGCAAAGTTAACCCCTCGCTCATAGCGAGTCGAAGCCTCGGTACGTAGCGATTGAGACCGGGCCGAGCGCCGCGTCACCGCCGGATCGAATACGGCTGCTTCCAAGAAAATGCGGGTGGTGGTCGAGCTGACTTCGGTTTCTTCCCCTCCCATGACCCCGGCCAGGGCTACCGGTTGGCTGCCGGCCACAATGAGATGACTGTCGGCTTGCAAGGTGCGGGTTTGGCCGTCCAAGGTCTTTAAGGTTTCTCCCGGCTGGGCAAAGCGCACCTCGATGGTGGGTTTCTTCTTGCCCATGACCTGGAGCAGGCGCTCCCAGTCAAAGGCGTGCAAGGGCTGGCCCCATTCCAGCAGGATCAGGTTGGTAACATCCACTACGTTGTTGATGGAGCGCATCCCGGCGGCGGCCAGTCGGTGTTTTAGCCAGTCGGGGGAAGGGCCGACTTTCACCCCCTCGATCAACACGCCACTGTAGGCGGGGCAGGCTTTGGCGTCGGCAATGCGCAACTGAAAGTTGGGGATGGGCTTGGTTTGGAGAGGCTGGACGGGGGGCAGGCGCAGCGGGTTGCGGGTGAGGGCAGCCACTTCGCGGGCGATCCCCACCATGCTCAGGGCATCGGCCCGGTTGGCGGTGGAAGTGAGATCCAGCACCACATCGTCCAAGCCTAGAAGGGGGCGCACATCAGAGCCAAGCGGATGAACCTCCAGATCCAAGTCGGGCGGGAATTCGTGGATCCCTTCGGAAGATTTCTCCAGCCCCAGCTCTGCCAGAGAGCAGATCATGCCCTCCGAGATCACCCCCCGCTTGTCGGCTTTGGCAATGGTGAGGGAGAGGGCGGGCAAATGGGTGCCGGGCGTGGCCACTGCTACCAGGATCCCAGGGCGGGCGTTGGCAGCTCCACAGACAATGGTGGCAGGCCGATTGGATCCCAAGTCCACCTGGCAAACCTGCAGCTTGTCGGCGTTGGGGTGAGGCTCGGCAGCCAGGATCCTGCCCAAAACCACCCCATCTGCCCAGGTGCGGCGATCTTCAATCTCTTCCACTTCAAACCCCGCCAGGGTGAGGGCCTCTCCCAGTTCTTCGGGTGAAAGTTGGAAATCCACCAGTTCTCGCAGCCACTTCAAGGAGATGCGCATCGCTGAGCCATCGGTGCAAACGCCGCACCCATTATCGCTCACCTGGCCCTCTTCTCCAGCCGGGATCCCGGCCCAAGATCGTGGGATGGCATAGACCCGGTTCTGGCCGGAACCGGTGGGACAGGGTGGGATGCTAAAACAGTGAAGGCGAGGGCTGAGGTCAGATCCAGCGCCTAGCAAGGTGAGGAAGGATGAAGAAAGACTGGGCAAAACGGTTGCGCAACGGGTTGATTGCCGCGGCAGCTGTGCTCTTAGCGGTGGGTTTGTTTTTGGCCAGCCAGGGTCGTCAGGCGGGCAGCAACCTAGAGGCTCTAGCCCAAGAAGCCATACCTTGGGAGCAAGCTCAGGCCAATGGCAAGCCTTCTTTGGTGGAGTTCTACGCCGATTGGTGCACCACCTGCCGAGCGATGGCGCCCCTCCTGGCCAGCCTGAAACAGGAATTTGCCGATCAAGTCAACTTCGTCATGTTGAATGTGGACAATCCGAAGTGGCTGCCAGAACTGAGCCGCTACCGGGTGAACGGCATCCCTCATTTTCTGTTTTTGGATCGGCAGGGAGAAGTGCTGGGATCGGCGATTGGCGAACAGCCGCCGTCGATTTTGCGGGCCAATGTGTTGGCTCTGGCAACTGGACAGCCCCTGCAGTTGACCAACATCGGGCCGGTGTCTGAGCTGGAGCGGAGCGGGCCTATCCTCCCCAATCAGCCGGATCCCCGCAGTCATGGTTAGGAGTTTGGTCCAGGGTTTGTTGTCTTGGACACAGGCGAAAAGGTCTGACCTCGGTTTGATATTGGATAACTTCTATCCATTCTCGTAGCTCACAAGAACAGGCCATGGCTGTCGAGACAACACCGATTTTGCCGGATCCGCAACGGTTGATCCCGAGCGAGCGCCTCAGACAACTGAATGTCCGCTCCAATTCAGCCGGGCTCCGGCAGCTTTTGGGACATTTGGCGGTGATGGCGGTGAGTGGCAGCCTGTGGGTGACCCAGAAAGGTGTCAATGGCTGGATTGCCCTGCCGGCGCTGGTGGTTTACGGGGCCAGTTTGGCGACGATGTTTGCTGCTTTGCACGAATGTGTACACCGCACCGCTTTTGCCAGCCCAAAACTGAATGACGGGGTAGCCTGGGTGGCGGGCTTGCTCTCGTTTTACAACAGCACTTTTTATCGCCGATACCACAAATGGCACCACCGCTATACCCAGATTCCGGGCAAGGATCCGGAGCTGGAGGATCCCAAACCCCAGAGCTGGCCGGAGTATTTGCTCGAGCTGAGCGGCTTGACTTGGTGGATCGGCAAGGTGAAGACCTACATCCGCATAGCCAGCGGCCAGTTGCAAGGCTATCCCTACATTCCTGAATCGGCCCGCCAAGAGGTCATTCGTTCGGTGCGGTTGCAGCTAGGGGTCTACGGCCTTGGGAGCTTGCTCTCCCTTCTGCTGGGGGATCCCTGGATAGTGTGGCTGTGGCTGTTGCCTTTGGCGGTAGGGCAGCCGATCTTGCGCTTCATTTTGCTGGCAGAGCACACAGGCTGTAGCCAAACCGAGGATCCCTTCTCCAATACCCGTACCACCCTTACCCTTTGGCCAATCCGCTTTTTGATGTGGAATATGCCTTACCATGCTGAGCATCACCTTTACCCCTCCATTCCATTTCATGCTTTGGCCGATGCCCATCAATACCTCAAGCCCCATCTGGCTCATCTAGGGCAGGGGTATGTGCGGGTTCATCGTCAGGTGATTGAACAATTTCAGGCATGACTCACTACACCTGGAGCCTGAACGATTTTCAGCTACAGTGCGGGATCCAACTGCCCCAAATCACGCTCGCCTACGCCACCTACGGGACTCTTTCCCCCCGAAAAGACAACCTGATCCTCTACCCCACCTCCTATGGGGCTCAGCATCCTGACCTGGAGTGGCTGATCCGTCCCGACGGCATCCTCAACCCGGAGCGGTGGTTTATCCTCATTCCCAATATGCTGGGCAATGGCCTTTCCACTTCCCCCAGCAACGATCCAGCCTGTGGCTTGCGGGAAGATGGCTTCTGGTTCAGCCACTGGGACAATGTGCGCCTGCAGGAGAGCCTGATTCGCCAACACTTTGGGATCGAACGCATCCGCCTGATCTACGGCTGGTCGATGGGGGCTCAGCAAGCCTATCACTGGGGATCCCTGTTTCCTGAGCGGGTGGAACGGATCGTAGCCCTCTGTGGCACCGCCAAGACCACAGTTCACAATCGGGTTTTTCTGGAGAGTTTGCGCTCAGCCCTAACTGCCGATCCCGCCTGGAACGGTCGTCGATTTACGGGTGTCCCAGAGCGGGGTCTGCGAGCTTTTGCCCACATCTACGCCAGTTGGGCTGTTTCCCAACCTTTTTTCAACCAAAAATGCTATGAATCCTTGGGGTATGCCTCTCTCGAAGATTATCTAGAGCGAGGCTGGGAGGCCAATTACCGCCGCCGGGATCCGCAGAATTTGCTATCGATGATCGAAACCTGGATTCGCTGCGATATCAGCGACAACCCCATTCACCGGGGAGATTATCGGGCTGCTTTGAGGGCAATCCAGGCCAAAACACTGGTGATGCCCGCCCAAACGGATCTGTACTTCACCCCAGAAGATTGTCGGGCTGAGGCAGAATGGATCCCGAACGCGGTTTACAAGATCATCCCCTCCATTTGGGGGCACCGGGCCGGTAATCCTCATCAAAACCCCGAGGATGAAGCTTTTATTCGCACAGCCGTGCAGGAGTTCCTGGAGAGCTGAGGGCACCTACACAGATCCTACACAGATTGCAGGCGCAGGTGTTGCACCAGAGCCTGTAGTCCCAACAGGTAGCTTTGTGCCCCGAAGCCGCTGATTTGCCCAACCGCTACGGCAGCAATGTAAGAGTGCTGGCGGAATGGCTCGCGGCGATGGATGTTGCTCAGGTGGACTTCCACGGTGGGCAATCCCACGGCTGCAATGGCATCTCGGAGAGCAATGCTGGTGTGGGTATAGGCCCCAGGGTTGATCAGAATGCCGACATGCTGCTGGCGGGCACGGTGAATGGCATCGATGAGCACCCCCTCATGGTTGGACTGGAGAATCTCCAGCTTCGCCCCTAGCATTTCTGCCTGCCGATGCAGAGCCTGATCGATCTGCTCTAGGGATACTGAGCCGTAGATGCCCACCTCTCGCACCCCCAGCAGGTTGAGGTTGGGGCCATGCAGTACCAAGAGGCTGAGAGGCTCGCCGCCGGGGGCAATGGCAGTCGGATTAACGACGACGATGGGATCCATCTTCTACCGGAATGGGAGCAGGTTGAGGCTGGGGGTTCCCCAGCAGGGTGTCGATCACACGTTCCACCCATTCCCGGATCTTTTCTAGCACTTTTTCTACCCAATCCATCCGATCTGCCTCGCAAGGTTTGACCAAGGGAGCTTATTCGACGGACTTCTATGATAGCGCTTCTTTCCGAGGGGTGTAGAGCTGACTGGCTGGCCGGCCTTTTTCCCCAGCAGGGATCCCTTGTTTTGCCTACCCTTTTACAAGAATCTGAAGAAAATCCAAAACCCCTCGGCCAGACCAGTTCTTCAGCATCTGGCTAATGGTTCTGCAGATGATCCGCAGGGTCATGGAGCGCAGCAGGATCCCCATCTGAAGGTCTGTCCCCGGCAATTCAAATCGCTCCGCCTGGCCCGCCACCGTCAAAGTTAGGGTGGATCCCCGCTGCAGGAAGAGGGCGCCGCCGGGGTTGAGATCCCGTTTCAGGGTTTGCAGCTCTTGATCGGAGGGATCCCGCAGCACCACCAGATCGCTGCCTTCGTAGGCCAAGCCCTCCCGCTCCAGGGTCTCTTCGTCGGCTTCCGCCAAAAGCAGATCCAGTTGGGGATGGCGCAGCAGGGTTTTCACCTGGCGAAAGAGGCTGCCCTGCAGGGGTCTAGAGCTGTGGTTTAGCAGCACGCCCTCCCGACAGACGGATCCCACACATGCGTTGGGGCGGTGGGACAAAATATGCTCCACCAAGGTGTGCGCCTCCGCCAAGGTGAGGCGGTTAAAGGTCAAAATCGGGATGCGGGCCGTCTTGGGAAACAGATGGTCGAGGATTGCCCCCGGCACATCCACTCCCGCGCCAATGGCAGGTTTTTGGTGCATGAGCACACCTGGCGCAGCATTGATCTCGATGATCCCCAGGGATCCCTCCTTCCAGGAGCGCTCCAGGCTGGGGGCAATGACATCGATGCCCAAGCACACCAGCGAGAACTGCTGGGCAATGGTTTGGGCCAAAACCACGTTGTCGGGATGGACGGTGGCCGTGACATCGCGGCTCACTCCTCCCGCCGAGAGATTGGATACCTTGCGCAGATAGACCGTCCGCCCCGGTTCCAGCACACTGTCCACCGTCAAGCCCTGCTCCGCCAGAAAGCGCTCCATTGCCTCATCCCATTGGATCGGCCCCAGGGGAGAAGTGGGGGTATCCCAACGGACGGGATCCCGGTTGGCCTGCTCGATGAGCTGCCCGATGGTGCTTTGGCCATCTCCCGTCACTGAGGCGGGGCGTCGTTCTGTAGCCGCCACAAAGCGGCCTCCCACACACAACAGGCGAAAATCGGTGCCCTGCAGATGCTTTTCCAGGATCAGTCGGATGGGCTCCTCAGGGGGAAGGGCTGCCACGGCTACCTCGTAGGCAAAGGCCAGTTCTTCCGGGGTTTGAATGCCTGCTGTTACCCCTATCCCCTTGTGGCCGGCCACCGGCTTGAGCACCACCGGATAGCCGATTTCTTGCGCTTGCTGCAAAGCTTCTGCCAAAGAGGCGACCACCTCTCCCTGGGGCACGGGGAACCCTTGCGCCGCCAGAAAGGCTTTGCAATCGTCTTTGCGGGTGGTGAAGTCAGAGTCGAGATGGCTGTCGCAGTGAAAGGTGGTGGCCACCCCTCGCACCTGGTTGCGACCATAGCCATACTGCATCACCCCTTCATCCCATAGGTAGTAGGTAGGGATCCCGCGTTCGTGAGCAGCCCGCAAGAGGGCATAGACCGTCGGCCCGCCGTACACTGAGTCGCGAAACAATTGCTGCAGGCGGCGCATCTCCCCTTCAACGTCGAAGGGCTGCCCCTGGGCGATGGCTTCCAGCCAATCCCAAGCAAAATAAACCGCGGCACGAGTGGTACGGCCATGCAAGGTCTGCACCGCGATGCGCACATACTCTGGAAACAGGTGACAGCTCCACTTCTGCAAGTGGAGATCCATCTGCAACCGGTTCACCTCCGCCACCAGCCGGGCAAACAAGTGGGCGTAGGAAGGATAGGATCCCTCCTGCAACTGGGGGAAATGGAAGCAGACCTTGGACAGGTAGACATCAATGGGCAGCGGCTGTGGGCACTGGGTAAGGGCAAAGTCGAAGGTGAAAGCGGCTGTATTGAGATAGGGGTTAGGGCCGAGATAATGCTTCAGGTTGAAAATGTCGAAAACATCCGACTCGCGCGCGTTGATGCGGGGCACGCCCGCCGCCTCCTGCAAAACCATAGCCGGCCTCAAGAGAAGGGAAACAACGACCTCAGCGCGGGGAAAACCCAGCTCTCCCGGCTGGGGCCGCTTCCATTATTCCCGATCCGGCCCCCATCCCCGGCGGCTTGCCCTCGCAGCACAAGGGATCCCAGCTAGCCTTTTGCTGGTAATTAACAGTTGCCTGACAGGCAACTTGGTAACTTGGAAAACCCTTCCCACCCTCTGATCGGGTTAGGGTTATTTCGAGTTGCAGTGCAACTGTTTGCCAATTCTGGGATCCCCTCTCCTCATAATGGGCAAGGGGCTGAGAGTGCTTGCCTGTAGCAGTGCTAGAGGAATGCCTCAGACTTAGACTTGTTCGGAATCACCTAACGATGGGCTTGCCAAGTTGGACTAGCGAAGGGCGCTCAGAAGCACAACATCCATAACCAGCAGCGCCCCAGCAAAGGCCAGCAGGCTGCGCACGATCTGGCGCTCTTGCTTAGAACGATGGGATCCACCCACACGAAGCCATTTCAGAGATTGGGGAAGGCGGTACAGCATAGGAGATTCGGCGGAACCCTAGGGTGATCATGCCCTATTTTGTGGGGTTTGGATTCCCCACGCTGGGGGGGAGAAACGGCTAGCCCTGAGGGGCAATTCCCTCTAGAGTGAGGGTTAGTCCATTGCCCCTGTCTATGACCACTCCCTTGACCCAAGCCGAAACCGTTTTGCAAAGGTGCTGGGATCATTGGCAATCTCTGGCCAGCCGTCGGGATTTACAACCGGAGTTCAGGGCTCTATCCACTTTGCGCAAGCGCCTCACCGCGCGGCTGTTTTCCATTGCGGTGTTTGGGCTGGTCAACCGTGGCAAGTCGGCCGTCCTGAACGCCCTAACCGGCGAGGAGCGATTGAAGGTGGGCCCCCTCAATGGGGTCACTCAGCAGCCCCAATCCCTGCTGTGGCAGCCGGGGCCAGGGATCCCTTGGCGAGTGAAGCTGGTGGATACTCCGGGTTTGAACGAAGTGGAAGGAGAAGCCCGCGAACAGTTGGCCTGGGATGTGGCCCGCTCGGCGGATTTGATCGTGTTTGTCATCGCCACCGACCTGACCCAGTTGGAATACCAAGCTCTCTCGGAGCTGCGCACTCTATACAAGCCCATCCTGCTGGTGTTGAACAAGTGCGATCTCTACTCCGAAGCGGAGTTGCAGGCCATTTGTGCCCAGATCAGCCGCCACCTGGGCTGGGTATCGCCACAGGAGATTTTGACCGTGGCCGCTTGCCCAAAACCCCTGAAAGTCCGCACCCACTGGCCGGATGGCCGCATTACTTTGGAATGGGAACGGCCTGCACCCCAAATTGAAGCCTTGCGGGGGCGAATTCTGCAGATTTTGCAAACCGAGGCGGGATCCCTTCTGGCTTTGAATGTGTTGAAGCGGCTGGATCGGGTTCAGGCTCAGATTTTGGAAAAACAGTGGCAGCATCATGCCCGCTTTGTGGAGCAATGGGGCCAAGCTGTCGCCCTCGGCAAGGGGATTGTGGTGGGCTTGGCTCCGCTGGGGTTGGATTTGCTGTTGGCCCCACTGCTGGATGGCCTTTGGCTGTTGGGCTTGGGAGTGCGGCTTCACCTACCCCGGACGGCCTTGTGGAGGGGGCTAGTCTCCTTTCGCGAGGGGCTGTGGCGACCGCTGCTGCTCAATGGGGCTCTGCTGCTGCTGGCGGAAGGGGTGAGTTCCTGGCTGTGGGGAGACTGGGGCAACGGCCTTTTGCCGGGTCTGGTGGCGGGGGTCAGCCTGTATCGCCTGGGATCCCTGGCGCCACAGGTGCTCAGCCGGTTTGCAGCCCGAGCGTTCGGCCTGGAAGCGGGCCTTCGTGCCTTGATCGGACGGGAAAGGTTGGCTATGACAGACTGCACAGCCTCTCTGCCAAGCTCCCTGGCCTAGTTCTCAACCATTTCGGCAGCGTGGTAGGAGCTGCGCACCAATGGCCCTGAGCGCACCTGGCGAAACCCCATCTGGCGGGCTATCTGGCCCAGCTCGGCAAACTCTTCCGGAGTCCAGTAGCGTTCCACAGGGCGATGGGCCAAGGAAGGTTGTAGGTATTGCCCCAGAGTCAGACGATCGCATCCCACCGCCAGCAGATCCCGGAAAGTTTCCAGCACTTCTGCGCGGGTCTCCCCATGCCCCAGCATCAGCCCAGACTTGGTGGGTAATCCAGGATTCAGCTCCTTGACCGTTCGTAAAACCCGCAAGGACAAGTCGTAGCCGGAGCTGCGCCGTACTGCCTGGGAGAGGCGTCGCACCGTTTCGATGTTGTGGTTGTAGCAAACAGGCTGGGCAGCCACCACACGGGCAATGCACTCGCGATCCCCGCGAAAGTCGGGGGTGAGCACCTCGATCTGGGTGCCGGGGCAGCGCCGCCGAATTGCCTCCATGACCTCCACAAAGCGACCGGATCCCTGGTCGGGCAGATCGTCGCGGGCCACCGAGGTCAGCACCACATAGCGGAGCCCAAGCAGCTCAACCGCCTCGGCCACTTTCTCCGGTTCTGCGGGATCCAATGGTGCGGGCCGTCCACTGGCCACCTGGCAAAAAGAGCAGGCGCGGGTGCAGATCCCTCCCATCAACAGAAATGTAGCGGTTTTTTGGCTGTAGCACTCGGCTCGGTTTGGGCAGCGCCCCTCTTCGCAAATGGTGTGCAGGCCCCGCTGCTTGATCACCTGCTGCACCGCTGAAGTCTCGCTGGCTTTGCCGATGGAACGCTTGACCCAATTGGGAAGAGGGCTAACCGACATGGGAAGAACCATTGCGTTGAAGCTGGGTAGCAGCAGCAAGATAGCGCCCTTCTACAGTCGAAGGATGCAGCGCCTGCTTTGCCATTCTGACATGACGAAGCCCCGAATTTAGAAAAGGGCAGGACTGAGTCTGTGAGCTTCTCGGTTTGCACCCGCGAATCAAAGTCCTCACAGCGCTCAGCCCTGTTCAGTGGGTTTTCAGGGAGGCTAGGCCACCTGGGGAGGTGTGGTCAGCATTTGGTCGACGATGCGCTGCACAATCTGGAAGCCGGTCACCGCCTGCCAACCCAAGATCGCCAGGATCACCACGTTCAATAGAATATGCACGTTGCGCGCCCAGACTTTTTGCCCGTCTTTCATCAGCGGTGCCAGAGCCGCAGAGCTGGCCACCAAGGCCACAATGCCCAACCCGGCCAGCAAGTGAGGCCCAACAAACAGCTTGCCGTTGTTCAGGTAGGTAACCCCCATGCCGCCCAGGGCTCCGAACACCATCAACAACAAGAACAGGGATCCGGCAAGGAAATGCCGCTGACCAAACTTCCCTTTGATCAGCTCCTTGCGTTCTTCTGCCGAGGCAGTGCGCACCCGTCGCGCTTGCAGACCCAGGTAAAGGGCATACAAGGCCAGCGCAAACGCCAAAATCATCAGCACAGGATGAAAGAAGGGCAAGGCCAGCTCTAGCCAGCGGGGAAGTTGAATGCTCATAGAGACCGCGGGAAGAAAGAGGAAGATGCCCCTAAATTAACATAAGTTAATCTCTCTTTTGCCGCTCATGAGACCAAAGGGCGCGCATGGACTCCAACAGTTGAGGCACCCTCTGGGTGAGGTCTTGATATAGGCAAATTTGCTGTTGGCAGCGGGCCAGGTTATGGGCCTTGCGGCTGGGGTAGCGTTGGGGATCCCAATTCCAGTAGGCGTCTTCAAACCAATCCTGTAAAAAGCGCATCCCCAATTCCAGGGTAATCAGTTGGATCCCTTGAATGATGAGTTCTGGTTGTAGGGCGTGCAGGTTCCCGGTTTGGGCATAGCCCCGCAACCCGGCCAGGATTGCCTCGGGCTGAAGGGTATTTCCTCGTTTACCCCAGGAGCGCAGGGCATCCCCCAGTTCAACATAGAGGTTGTGATACATGAAGGTGTCCAGATCCACCAGGCCCACAAATCGCCCCTGCTCATCGAACAAAAAGTTGTTGAACTTGAGATCGGCGTGGATGATTTGAGTTGGGATCCCTGAGGGCAGCAGAAGATTGGGCACAGTTTCGATTAAAAACTGCCATTCTGCCTGCACTTCTGGGGCCGGCTCATACTGGCGTAGCTGTTGCCAAAGGTGAGCCGTATCGTGAAAATGCGGGATCTGGAAGCGAAAACGATAGTCCAGCTGGGCCAAGAGTCGATGCAGGCGTCCAACGGCTGCCCCCGCCTCTTCCAGATAGCCCCAATTGGGAGGAGTTGGGTGACAGGATCCCGGCAGACAATCCATGACCCGCCACAGCCCTTCTGCCCAGGACAAGTGCAGGGATCCATCGCGAGCGCGGCGGAATTGGGGGACGGGGAAGCCGTGTTGTCTCAACCATTGGCCGATGGCTTGACCATCTTCAGTGACAGCAGGATCAAATCGGGGGTGAAGGCGCTGGACGATGAAGGATCCCTCAGAGGTGTTGAGTTTCCAAGTTTGGTGAATGAGGCCCACTCGGATGGCTTCGGGTGGCTCTGGATCCCCCAGTTGAAAGTGCTGGACAAGGGGATCCAGCCAAGTCAGGTCAAGCATAGGCGAGGAACCATTCAAGCTTGGGGTGCTGGGTCGATCTTTATCTTTACTGTTTTCCGAGCCCACTCAAACTGCCTATCACACTTACCGCCTTTGAGGCTTAAAGTTCTCTTAAAGTTCTGTTGAAGTTGCTTGGCGTTGGCGATTTTACCATCCTCGATAAACAGGGCAGGCTGTTTGGGAGGGTGCAGCTTTTTATGGGACCACAGCCTTTTTGCGGCTCACCCGAACGGGATTTGTCGCCGAAACCCACTGCCCCATTGGCCGAGAACTCAGGTGTCGTTGTAGCAAACCCGCGAAAGAGCCCCATTTGCTACCTTAATGAAGGTTGCTGGCCGGACAACCGTTAGGTTCCCTCATCACCCCATGGATACCCGCCTAATCAACATTGGCTTTGGTAACATCGTCGCCGCTGGACGTGTGGTCGCCATTGTCAGTCCCGAGTCAGCTCCCATCAAACGCATCATCAGCGATGCCCGCGAGAGGGGCCAGTTGGTGGATGCTACCTATGGTCGTCGTACCCGCGCTGTCATTATCACCGATTCCGGGCACGTCATCCTCTCCGCCATCCAACCCGAAACCGTTGCCAACCGCTTCCTCACGGCCAAGCCCGGTTTGCCAGACGAAACCGAGTGAAAGCCATCGCTGTGAGCCGTCTGAGGAACCAGGAGTGAGATATCCTAAAACCAACCCAAACAAGTCAATTGGTCAATTGCCCAGCCGTCTTGCGTCGGTCTCTGTCTATGCCAGCCTCTCCTACCCCAGTTCCCTCTGAGTGTACGCAGCAGCAGGGATCCCTTCCGGCTCCTACCCCGCGCGGTCGCTTGGTGGTTTTGACAGGGCCCAGCGGAGTGGGTAAGGGTACGCTGGTCAACCAGTTGCGCCAGCGCCACCCCGAGCTGTATCTCTCGGTTTCGGTCACCACCCGCCCCCCCCGCCCCAGCGAACAGGAAGGCGTCAACTACTACTTTCGCAGTCGGGAGGAATTTCTCAACTTGATTGAAGCCAACGAGCTGTTGGAATGGGCACAGTATGCGGGCAACTTTTACGGCACTCCCCGCGAGATCGTGTTCCAAAAACTTAACCAGGGTCAGGATGTGCTGCTGGAAATTGAGCTGGCGGGGGCCCGTCAGGTGAGGCAGCAGTACCCAGATGCCATTCGCATCTTTCTTTGTCCACCTTCTCTGGAAGAGCTGGAACGTCGCATCCGCGAGCGCGGACAAGACTCAGAGGCCAGCATCGAGCGCCGCCTGGAGCAGGCCCGCAAGGAATTGGATGCCCAAGATGAATTTGACTACGTGATTGTCAACGACAACCTGGAGCAAGCGCTGCAGGAGCTGGAAGCTCTGCTCTATCCCCCCTCTCCCTCTTCAAAGGAGCAGCAGCCCTAGCTTCTCCAGCCCCTTCCCGGAACGCTGGTGTCGGTGGTGCAGTGGCTCCAGATTGGGCCTAGGGTTAACTTTCGGTTAAGAAAAAAGCTGCTGGGGAGGGTAGTTTGGCTTTACCAAAAAACTGGGTCTGAAGCCCCGCCCTAAGGCCTACGGCCCGCTGACGCGACCAGGGCGGCTTTTATCTTGCCAGACCTTTGATAAAGTAGGCTCATGCGCGTCCTCGAAGCCAAGCTCCTCAACGGCACAGCCCAGCAGTACCAAGCCCTGGATGAGGCCATTCGGACTGCCCAGTTCGTGCGCAACAAGTGCCTGCGCCACTGGATGGATCATCAGGGGGTGAACAGGGCCACGTTGTACTCCCTCTGCAAGGACTTGGCTCAGGAGTTCCCCTTCGCCCAGAAGCTGAACTCCTCTGCCCGGCAAGCCAGTGCGGAGCGAGCCTGGTTTGCCATCTCCAACTTCTACCGCCGCTGCAAGGAGAAGGCAGCCCGGAAGGGCTATCCCAAGTTCCAGAAATATTGCCGCTCCGTGGAGTACAAAATCTCCGGCTGGAAGCTCTCCCAGGATGGAATGTTCCTCACCTTCACGGACGGCTTCCATCGCGTAAGCGGTGCGTAGCACTATGCGGGTACTTTTGCCCTCTACTGCAACGGCGAGGTACGGCGGGACATCCTCACCCTGAAAATCAACTGGGTGCGGGTCATACGCAGGGCCGATGGGTACTACGCCCAGTTCTGCCTGGATGTAGAACGCCAAGAGCAGGTGGAGTACACCGGCCAGGTGGTGGGGCTGGATGTGGGCTTGATGCACTTCTACACCGACAGCCACGGAAACAAGGTAGAGTGCCCCCAGTTTTTGCGTCGTGCCGAAAGGAGGTTAAAGCGAGAGCAACGCAGGCTGAGTCGGAAGTTTCGGAGAGGGGCCAAACCCCAATCCAAGAACTACCACCAGCAGAGGAAGCGACTGGGCAAGGTGCATCTCAAAGTCCAACGCCAGCGTAGAGACTGGGCTGTGAAGTTGGCCCGGTGCGTAGTGCTCGCCTACGGCGGCGCGGAGCGCTTTGTCTAGCGACATCGTGGCGTATGAGAACTTGCCGGTGCGCAACTTGGTGCGGAATCACCACTTGGCCAAGTCGCTCGCGTAAGCGGTGCGGAGCACTATTCACGATGCGAGCTGGAGTTTATTCACCGGGTGGCTCGACTCCTACGGGAAGGTCTTCAACAAGGTGGTGGTGGCCGTGCCGCCCCAGTACACCAGTCAGGACTGTTCTCGGTGTGGCCACCGGGTGAAGAAGACGCTGTCCACTCGCACCCATCAATGCCCGCAGTGTGGGGTGGTACTTTGCCGGGATGAGAATGCGGCCATCAACATCCTGCGCAAAGGGTTGGAGTTGTTGGGTGAGAAGTGGAACAACGGTACTTTGGGCAAAAGGGAACTGCCCCGAAAGGGGGAACGCCTGGGGAGAAAGGCCTACGGCCCGCTGCCGCGATGAGCGCCGCTGCCGTGGAGGGGCAACCTGACACGGTAAGTGCTGTCGCAGAACCAGGAACCAGAATTCCCTGTCTTTAGGCAGGGGAGTATGACAATTGTGAGACAATGGTAAAGCTGCGCTTTCTGTGCAGCCTCTGGTTCTAATCAGTTCTATCTGGCCAATTAGGGGATAGTATGCTGCACACACTATCTGGCCAATTAGGGGATAGGTCTCCAGCTCTGATCGGGATCCACTGTATCCTGGAGCTTTACGACTGCCCGGCCAAACTTTTGGATGATGCCTCTCTGGTGCAACAGGCTTTGCGAGAGGCAGCCAGACGCTCCAACTCCACCTTTTTGGGAGAGCTGTGCCATCGATTTGAGCCACAGGGGATTACAGCCCTCGCTCTTTTGGGGGAATCCCACATCTCCATTCACACCTGGCCCGAAGCGGGCTACGCGGCGGTGGATGTGTTCACCTGTGGTCGCCACACCCGACCGGAAGCGGCCTGTGAATATCTGATCGACGTGTTTCAAGCGCGACGATATTCCCTGCGCAAGGTGCCCCGCCGCACCGCGCAACCGACACTCCTGGAAGAGGCCCCAGACTCGGCTGAGGTGCTCACCTGTGAAGCGACCCGACGAAGGCGCTGAGATCTTCGCCAATCGCAGCTTTTTCCAAACTGTCATGGGGGCCATCTGTAGGCTGGGTGGGATCCGATTCACCCCAGAGGTCAGTCTATGTTGCTGGAAAAAGCTGTAGCGAGGTGCTTATGAGCAGCCCGAGAAGTTTCTTCTGGGTTCAGGAGTACTTTACCCCTTGGGACTACACCGCCCGTGCCGTCACGCGCATCTTGGCCTACCGAAAAACCCCTTTCCAGGAGATGCTGATCGCCGAGACGGGGGCCTTCGGCAAGGGTCTGATGCTGGATGGGCATTGGCAATCCACTACCGTGGATGAGTTTCTGTACCACGAGGCTTTGGTTCATCCGGCTATGGTGCAGGTTGTCCAAGCGGGCGGGATCCCCCGGCGGGTACTGGTGTTGGGGGGGGCAGAAGGGGCAACGCTGCGGGAGGTGCTGCGTTGGCGCTCGGTGGAGCAGGTGGTGATGGTGGACATCGATGGGGAGGTGGTGGCAGCCTGCCGAGAGCACCTGCCGGAAATGCACCAGGGATCCTTTGAAGATCCGCGGGTGGAGGTGGTGATTGCCGATGCCTTGGATTTTCTCCAGGAAACAGGCCCCATTTGGGATGTGATCCTTTCCGATCTTTCCGATCCCATTGAGTCCGGCCCTGCCTATCGCCTCTTCACCCAGGAGTTTTTCCGCCAGATTCGCTCCAAGTTGCAGCCCGATGGGGCTTTCACCATCCAAGCCGGGCCGACGGGGCCGGTTGAGCTTCATCAACACACCCGCATTGTTCGCACCCTGAAAACGGTGTTTGCCGCTGTGCAGCCCTACGCCATCTATGCCCCCACCTACGGTGGCCCACTGGGTTTTGCCCTGGCAGCTCAGGATCCCATCTCCCCCAGGCCAGAACCGGAGCAGATCGACCAGATTCTGAGCCAACAGTTGGATCCCGAGCGAGGGACACTGCAATTCATCGATGGCATCACCCTTCTGGGCCTCTACCAAGTCCCAGCTCACCTGCGCCGTGCCATTGCCGCCGAGACCACGGTTTATACCCTGGACAACCCGCCTCGCATCGAATAAGGGGCTATCCAGCACCCCGAAGGGATCCCAGGAGAGTTTGTCTTTGGTGCCATAACTTGGTAGATTCGTGAGCAGCCGAATTTTGCTTCCCTGATGAAAGTCCTGGTTATTGGTGGTGACGGATACTGTGGCTGGGCGACAGCCCTGCACCTATCCAACAGGGGTTATGAGGTGGCCATTCTCGATTCCTACGTCCGCCGCCTCTGGGATCTGCAACTGGGGGTTTCTACCCTGACCCCCATTGCCCAGCTAGAGCAACGGGTGGATCGCTGGAAGGGGCTAACCGGCAAGGACATTCCCATCTTTGTCTGCGACGTTACCAACTACGAAGCCCTGATCTCCTGCATGCGCCGCTTCCCGCCGGAGGCCATTGTTCACTTTGGCGAGCAGCGCTCTGCCCCTTACTCGATGATCAGCCGCGAGCATGCGGTGATGACCCAGGTGAACAACGTGGTGGGCACCTTGAACATCCTCTACGCCATCAAGGAGGAATTTCCCGATTGCCACCTGGTGAAGCTGGGCACCATGGGCGAGTACGGCACCCCCAACATCGACATCGAGGAGGGGTACATCACCATCGAGCACAATGGCCGCAAGGATACCCTGCCCTACCCCAAGCAGCCGGGATCCATGTATCACCTCTCCAAAGTACACGACAGCCACAACATCCACTTCGCCTGCCGCGTCTGGGGCCTGCGGGCCACCGACCTCAACCAAGGGGTGGTATACGGCGTGCTCACAGAAGAAACCGGCATGGACGAGGTGCTGATCAACCGCCTTGACTACGATGGTGTATTCGGCACGGCTCTAAACCGCTTCTGCATTCAGGCTGCCGTGGGCCATCCGCTGACGGTGTATGGCAAGGGCGGCCAGACCCGCGGTTTCCTGGATATCCGCGACACGGTGCGCTGCGTGGAGCTGGCCATTGCTCACCCTGCCGAGCCGGGCCAATTCCGGGTGATGAACCAGTTCACCGAGCAATTTAGTGTTGAGCAACTGGCGTTGCTGGTGCAAAAGGCGGGAGCCACCATGGGCCTGAAGGTGGAAATCAACCACCTGGAGAACCCCCGCGTCGAGCTGGAAGAGCACTACTACAACGCCAAAAACACCAAGCTCCTAGACCTGGGCCTCCAGCCCCACTATCTGTCCGATTCCCTCTTGGATTCGCTGCTCAACTTTGCTCTCAAGTACAAGGATCGGGTGGATGTGCGGCAGATTTTACCCAAGGTGAAGTGGAAAGGTTAACTCTCCAGGCAAGCTTGGGCCAGGCTCAGCCAGCCGCGCGCCAGGTTGTCCAGGTTATAGCCGCCTTCCAAGCCGAAGAGGGTTTTGCGGGTCACCTGCTCCAGGCAAAGGCGGGCCATGCGGCCAAAGGCTTCCGGCTCTAGCTGCATACCGGCCAGGGGATCCCCTTTGGCACAGTCGAAGCCGGCGCTCACCAGCAGCAAATCCGGCTGGAACGCTTGCAAGAAGGGCAAGATCTTCTCGTCGAGGGCCTTTTTGTAGGCCAACCAATCCGAGCCGGCAGGCAAAGGCACGTTGCAGAGGTTGCCGTGGATCCCGGTTTCGCGAGCGGAGCCGGTGCCGGGGTAGAGGGGAAACTGATGGATGGAGGCATAGGCCAGTTGGGGATAGCGCTCCACCACCGCCTGCGTGCCGTTGCCGTGGTGAACATCCCAATCGAAAATCGCCACCCGCTTCACCCCCGGCTGATCCAGCGCCCACAGCGCCGCAATGGCTGCGTTGCTGAATAAACAAAACCCCATTGCCCGTTCTGGCTCTGCGTGATGCCCAGGTGGACGGCACAGCACCAGCGCTGGCTGAGCGGTGGTCAAAACCGAGGCAGAGCCGGCCACCCAAGCCCCCACAGCCAGGCGCGCCGCTTCAAAACTTCTCTCCGAGAGAGCAGTGTCGGCATCAATGTGTCCCCCACCTGCTGTTGCCAACTCAGCCACCTGTTGAATGTGCCGACGCGAGTGTACTCGCTCCAGCTCTGCCAGCTCCGCCAAGGGGGGATCCCGCCATTCCAACTGGTTGGCAAAAGGGGCACCACGCAGCGCCTTAACAATGGACTGCAAGCGAGCCGGACGCTCGGGGTGAAATGGCCCAGTATCGTGGCTGAGGAAAATATCAGAATAGTAAACAGGCAACATGGGCAGAGGCAACAAGCTAAGGCAACGCCTTTGCAGTGTAGCTTAAGCCCGCCCCCTCTATCCGTAGAAGACCTCTGACATGGATCCCGCATAGGGGTCAAGGCCAAAAGAGGCTTGTTGGAGTTTTTGATTGACCACATCCCGCACTACCGACCGCAGCAATTCCAGCTCAGAGGAATTGAGTTGATCGCGGCTGGGACACTCATCGGCAGCCAGCCACATGTAGATGGCGGGGACCCGGTTTAGGATCTGCTGCATCATCGCTTCCCGCTCCCTAGCGTCATAAAACACCTGTTGATGGGGGTGCTCAGTGGAGAGGATAGTTTCCAGTTCTCCCAATGCCAGGTACTCGACGATATTAACCAACATCTTTTCCATGATGAATGTCCCTCCTAAAAATCCCTGTCGCTCTTAAAAACAGACATTAAACAAAAAACGCTGCTTCCCCATCTTCCTCCGCTGCTTTTGGCACCGGATTTTGCCTACAGGCCGACCATTTAAGCCGGTTGCAGTTAAGTCTGCCGTCGGGAAGAAGTTGCGGTTTCGTTCGTAAGATCCTCTTGTGCAGCCAATCCTTGCCTCCTCTATTCGCCTCGTTTGCCTTTCCACTTGCCGCTGAAAGCAGCCAATAGGAGCCATCAGCAGCTGGAAAATCTTTTTGCTGGTATTCAGTACCAACAAAGAATTATCAGCGTTCAAGAGAAACAAGGTAGAGCGTTTAACAAAGACTATAGAAACTCGACTGCAAAAGGCAGGAAGATCTTACTCAGCTATTTGTCATTCACTACCCTAACACGTGACTGTGTAAGAAATTGCGGGAATATTAAGAAACTTACATATTTCTTGACAATTGACTAAAACTTCTGTCTGTCAAGGAGGCCCTGGAAGGCAGTTAAAGAGTTGTAAAGAGCAACTCTTCCCTTGGCTCCAAGACCTGAAGAACTGCCAAATCCAGGGATCCAAAACAAATAGATTTAGCCTGCTATGGGCAGATCGACTCGCTGAGCCTGGATCCAGAAAGACTCTAGGTCATAGTAGTCCCTTTCCTGTTGCATAATCACATGGACAATGAGATCGGCATAGTCGATCAGTATCCAAGAGGCCGATTCCTGCCCTTCGATGCGGCGCGGAGTTTGTTTCCACTCGTCCCAAACCTTTTCCTCAATTGCTCGGGCAATGGCGCGGACTTGCGTGAGCGAGTAGCCGCTGACCAGAAGAAAGTAATCTGCCAAAGTGGAGACTTGGGATACATCCAGCAGAACGATATCGCCACCTTTTTTCTCTTCTGCCGCGCGAGCTGCACTCAGCGCCATGCAATAGATGGGATCCCCAGCGGGGGCAGGCATGAGATGTAGCAACTAAAACCCTCCTGAAACGACTGAGCTAACTTGAGACACAGCTTTTTCTAAAGGATGTAACAAAAAATGATTCCGAGTCATGAGTGTGCGCGGATGAACCACCTGATTCCGGTCTAGCAAAAATTTTAGGCTCAAGTCACATACTCCCACTACGGTTTTAGACAAATCTACAAAAGCCATCTGCCGCAACCGCTCCAATTCTGGGTTGCTGCCCCGATTCGGCTCCAGGGCATCGGCCACGAAAACCACGCAACTGAGCGGATCCATGCCGGGCTGCCCTAGCGTGTGGTTGGCAATGGCCGCCAAAATCTCCGGATCCTGTACCTGAAACTGCTCCCGCGCCACCAGGGATCCCACCTCAGCGTGCAGGATGTGAGGTTCGGCCCGCTCAATTTCATCCAGCTCCCGTTCCTGAGCCACCCTTTGCAACAGTTGCTCCGGCGGGAAAGCCTTGGCCAAGTCGTGCATCAGCCCTGCCCAAGCAGCTTTCTGCTCATCCAGCCCGTAGTGGGCCGCCAGCTGTCGGGCCATCCCCTCTACCCCCAAGATATGGCGGAGGCGAGGAGGAGACACCCGCTCCTGTAGCCAGGCCAACACCTCTTCCCGCCCCAGTTGAGTGCCCATCGCCCTAGTCATTCTGCAGCTTCAGCACGGCCATAAACGCTTCTTGGGGCACATCCACCGTTCCCACCGCCTTCATGCGTTTTTTCCCCTCTTTTTGTTTTTCCAAAAGCTTGCGTTTGCGGGTCACATCTCCTCCGTAGCATTTGGCCAAGACGTTTTTGCGCAGGGCCGGTATGGTTTCACGAGCAATCACCTTAGAGCCAATTGCCGCCTGAATGGGCACTTCAAATTGATGGCGCGGGATCAGCTCTCGTAACTTGGCCACTAGAGAACGGCCTACATAAAAAGCTTTGTCCCGATGCACAATTGTGGATAGAGAATCCACCACATCGCCGTTGATCAAAATGTCCAAACGCACCAAATCATCGGCGCGATAGCCAATCATTTGGTAGTCCATGCTGGCATAACCGCGGGTGCGCGATTTCAATTGGTCGAAAAAGTCGGTGACCACTTCCGCCAGGGGCAGCTCATACACCAGCGTAGTCCGACCCTGCGCCAGATATTTCATGTCTTTAAAAGTGCCGCGTTTGGTCTCACACAGCTCCATCACGGTACCGACAAATTCCTCAGGAAGAATCACCTCTACCCTGACAATCGGCTCCTCAATGCTGGTGCGCTCGTTGGGGGGAGGCAGCTTGCTGGGATTGTCCACCCGAATCACAGAGCCGTTGTTGAGGGTAACTTGGTACACCACCGTCGGAGCTGTGATCACCAGATCGAGATTGTACTCCCGCTCTAGGCGTTCCTGCACCACCTCCATGTGCAGCAGGCCCAGAAAACCACAGCGGAAGCCGAAGCCCATGGCGCTGGAAATTTCCGGCTCAAAGTACAGGGCAGCATCGTTGAGCTTGAGCTTTTCCAGAGCCTCTTTGAGTTCGGCGTACTGATCGGAGCTGCTGGGGAACAGGCCACAAAACACCATCGGCTTGGCTTCTTTGTAGCCGGGCAGGGGCTCAGGAGCTTTGCGATTCACCAGTGTGATGGTATCCCCAACACGGGCGTGTTCCACGCTCTTGATGGCGGCGGCCATGTAGCCCACCTCGCCCGCATGTAGGGCATCCACCGGCTCTTGGTTGGGACGCATCACCCCCAGCTCGGTAATCTCGTATTCTCGGCCAGAGGCCATAAAGCAAATCTTGTCCCCCGTTTTCACCTCCCCGTCCATGATGCGCACATAGACGATCACGCCGCGATAGGCGTCGTAATAGCTATCGAAAATCAAGGCCCGCAAGGGATCCGCCACTGTATCCCGTGGGGGGGGCACCCGCTGCACAATGGCCTCCAGAATCTCTTGAATGCCAATACCCACCTTGGCAGAAGCCAGGATTGCCCCGCTGCAGTCGAGGCCGATTACCTGCTCAATCTCCGCAATGACCCGCTCCGGCTCGGCCCCCGGCAGGTCGATTTTGTTGATCACCGGAATAATTTCCAGGTTGTTCTCCAGGGCCAGGTACACATTGGCTAAGGTTTGGGCTTCCACGCCTTGAGAGGCATCCACCACCAGCAGCGCCCCTTCACAGGCGGCTAGGGAGCGGGAGACTTCGTAGGTGAAGTCCACATGCCCCGGCGTGTCGATCAGGTTCAAAACATAATCTTGGCCGTCTTGGGCACGGTAGTTCATGCGGGCCGCTTGCAGCTTGATGGTAATGCCCCGTTCCCGCTCCAGTTCCATGCTGTCCAGCAGTTGCGGCTTCATCTCGCGAGCTGAAACGGTGCCCGTTTCCTGCAGGAGGCGATCGGCGAGGGTGGATTTGCCGTGGTCGATGTGGGCGATGATGGAAAAGTTGCGAATACGGGAGACAGGAACGCCGGTCATAAAAACCTGATCAGGGCAAAGATTTTTTACAATGCTAGCCTCTCTGCTCCCCTGCCTGAACTGAGGTTGCCCAGAAGTTGGCTGCCAAGGGGAGAAGACACAGCTCTTCTGCCGGACACCAGAGCACCCTACTGGAATTGGCCGGGACAGCTCCTTTCCGGCAGCGCTGACTAGAGCCGGTACAACAGACGTGCCGCTTGTGTGGCAGGGATGGGATCCCATGAAGGGGAAAAAGCCAGAACGAGCTTGGGCGGTGTTGTCGCAAGCTCGCCAGGAGGCTATGGGTCTGACCCGACGGCAGAGGAAGCAGTCCAGAACCCTGCCCAAAGCACTACTTGTCTAACTTCTCAATGTAGGGGCGAATGTCATTGAGGTCGATGTAGCGGTCGGTGGCGTTGCGCAGCTCGCGGGCGATCATCCCTTCGGTGGAGACAACTGTAATCAGCGTGTTTTTGGAACGCAACAGCTCGACGGCCCGCTCAAAATCTCCATCGCCGCTAAATAGAATGATCCTATCGTACTGGCCAACGGTGTTGAACATATCGATTACTATTTCGATATCCAGATTTGCTTTTTGGGAGTACCGACCGGAGTCTTCATCTCGATATTCTTTGAGGATCTTGGTGCGCACAGTGAAGCCCATGCTGATCAGAGCGTCTCGAAAGGCCCTCTGATCATGGGGATCCTTGATGCCGGTGTACCAAAAGGCGTTGACCAATTCAACATTCGGCTGTGATCTAACAAAATAATCCAGCACCCGGCGTGGGTCAAAAAACCAGCCATTTTTCTGTTGAGCATAAAACATATTATTGCCATCAATAAAGATGGAAACCCGAGTGACGGGATGATGGTAAAACATAAAGCTTTTCCGAAAAAAGTAAGGTGAACTGGTCAGAAAAAGAGGATGAAAACGAGGTCACTGACTTTCCACAAGAGCCATTTGGGCAGCCAGCACCTTGCTGACACCAATCTCTCATCATAGCCAAAGGTGGGATCCTTTTCTCAAGGGTTAACTCTGGGGAGAGGCACCCCCGTAGACCAAGGTAGGCTCCGGTTGCCGCAGGGCATAGCTGGATCCCGGTCGATCGGCTTGGCTAACGTACAGCTCCGCCAATTGTCGAGCCAGGTTACGGATGCGCCCAATGTAGAGGGTGCGCTCGGCTACAGCAATGACACCACGAGCGTCGAGCAGGTTAAAGGTGTGGGAGCACTTGAGCACATAGTCGTAGGCGGGCAGGAGCAGAGACACGGCCAACCGATCCGGCAACACCTGTTTCTGCAGTTTCTGTTGGGTGGTTTCGATCAAACGCTTGGCCTCGGCTTCGTAGAGCCGGAACAATTCCAGTAGCATCTCCGGATCGGAATACTCGAAGTTGTAATAAGATTGCTCGACCTCATTTTGGAAATAGATTTGTCCATAGGTAATCCGTCCCAGAGAAGGATGCTCATTCCAGCAGAGATCGAAAACCGAATCCACCCCCTGCAGATACATGGCCAGGCGCTCTAGCCCATAGGTAATTTCTACAGAAACCGGGCGACAATCTTGTCCGCCCACCTGCTGAAAGTAGGTGAACTGGGTTACTTCCATGCCGTCCAGCCACACTTCCCAGCCCACGCCCCAAGCCCCCAAGGTGGGAGATTCCCAGTCATCTTCCACAAAGCGAACATCGTGTTCTGCCGGGTTCACGCCCAAAGCTTGCAGGCTATTTAGGTACACATCTTGAATGTCATCGGGGGAGGGCTTGATCAACACTTGGTATTGAAAATAGTGCTGCAGGCGATTGGGGTTTTGACCGTAGCGTCCATCGGTGGGGCGGCGACAGGGTTCGACATAGGCCACTCGCCAGGGATCCGGCCCCAAGGCGCGCAAAAACGTGTGGGGGCTCATGGTGCCGGCGCCTTTTTCCAGGTCGTAGGGTTGTAGGATCAAGCAGCCCTGCTCCCCCCAAAACTGTTGCAGGCGAAAGATCAAGTCTTGAAAGGTGTGGGCTGACATGGCAGGGGTTGGGCAGAGATGGATTAACCCCTATCCTACCAATCTCCTCTTCTCAGTCGAGCAGCTCTTCCCGATCAGCTGGATCCGAGTAGTCCCACTCGATGGGGGGCATTTGGTCGAAGGCTTGTTTGAGGGCGCTCTCCCACAGTTTGCGCATCTTGGCCAGGTAGGGATCCCCGGTGCGCAGGCGCAGACGGTGGGTGACCTTGAACTGATCCGCTTGCACCATCACCAAATCGATGGGGGGGCCGACGGAGATGTTGGATTTCATGGTGGAGTCGATGGAGAGGAGAGCGCATTTGGCCGCATCTGCTAGCGAGGTTTCGTAGGAGAGGGTGCGATCCAAGATTGGCTTGCCGTATTTGGTTTCCCCCACCTGCAAAAAAGGGGTTTCCGGGGTGGCCTGGATGCAGTTGCCCTGGCTGTAGATCAAAAAGAGGGCCGGCTCCTCGCCTCGGATCTGTCCCCCCAACAACAGGCTGCACTGGGCGTCGATACCGTCCTTTTCCAGCCAGGGTCGGTCTTGCTCCTGGATGTAACGAATTTTGGATCCCAGGTAGCGGGCCACGTCGTAGAGATGGGGGAAGGTGTGGAGATTGGAACTTTCCTGTTGGCGCAGATCCCGCTGCACTTCGGTCAAAACGCCCTGGGTGATGGACAGGTTGCCGGAGGTGCAGATCAAGATCACCCGCTCTTCGGGCACGGAAAAATCGAACAGCTTTTGGTAGGTGGAGACGTAGTCCACCCCGGCGTTGGTGCGGGAATCTGCCGCCATCACCAAGCCAAAGCGGGTGATGATGCCAAGGCAGTAGGTCATGCGAACGATGCGGCTCGGCTCTCTGATGGTAGAGGCGATTGTAGAGGTTCAGGGGAAAGCAAATCCGATTTTGTGGCGGATTTCCTCTCGCAGGCGGGCGGTAATCGAGGCTTCGTCCAAATCGGCCAAAATCTGGGCTATGGCGGCTTTGGGCCCCTCTGGCCCCCAACTGGCTCCCTGGGCCAGGTAGCGGCGGGCGGACTCGCCGATGGCATAGCAGGAAAACCCGGCCAACACCGCCTGCGTCAGGGCCACGGAACCGTAGGCTCCCAGAGAGAATCCCCCCAGCAAGGTTTTCAGGGATCCCAGGCCCAACAGCGCCACCCACTCGCCGGCGCCCAGGCTGAGCATGCTGAGGATGATCTTCTGCAGCAGTTGTGTGGCTCCTGCAGTGCTCATGGGCCAGCCGTACAGGCGGGCCAGGCGCAGGATCAGGGTGACATCGATGGCCAGCCCTCCCAAGGTATCGAGCAGGGTGATGGGGTTGAGGGCAACCGCCAGCGCTTTGGTGCGGGCGGCTGAGGCGATCAGATCTTGGGCTTGCTGGGCGCGGGTTTGCAGCTTGCGCTCGATCACCTGCTGGTTAACGCGATCGGCAAACAAGAGGGCATTTAACGCCAGCAGCGAGCGCCCCTCCCGATGCAGCACTTCCAGGATTTTCTGGCGCAGCTCGTCCACCTGCGGGGATCCCACTTCCATCTGGGCAGCAAAGCTCCCATCCGGCCTTTGCACCAGGCGGGGTACGCGAGGGGAGGCCGCCACCATGACGATCTCGTTGGGAGAAAGGAGCTGCCGCACCCGTTCGTTGCGGATCTTGTCGTAAATGGCCTGGCGATCCGCCTCTGGGTACTGGTCGATCTTGTTGAACACTAGCAGCATAGGCTTGCCCGCCTCCCGCAGGGTGGCCAGGGCCTCAAACTCCACCCGCGTCAGATCCCCGCAGACGACAAACAGGATCAAATCCGCTCGCTGGGCCACTTCTCGGGCCAGCCGCGCCCGCTCTTCGCCGTCTACTTCATCCAGGCCGGGGGTGTCGATCAGCTCCAGACGGGATCCCTGCCAATGGGCGACCTGTACCGACTGCACCGAGGAAGGGGGGAGGCGGGATCCCTGCAGGGATGTGCCAGAGAAGGAGGACTGGGGGCGGGTTTCCCAGCTGATGTTCCAAGTTGCCGCTTGCTGGGTACGGGTGATGCCATGGGTGGGCCCCGTCTCAAAGACTGGCTCGCCCAGCAGGGCATTGAGCAGGGAAGACTTGCCTCGCCCCACCAGACCAAAGGCGGCGATGTGGATGACCTCGGTTTCCAGCTTGTCCAAGAGCGCTTGCAAGCTCTCCAACTCCCCTTCTAAGCCCGCGACCTCTTGGGGGCGCAGATCCAGTTGGGCCACCCACTGGCGCAGGCTGCGCTTGGCTTGTTGGTAGTTGAGGTCATCTTGTAGGGTGTTGCGGCGAGCCATAGCCGTAGCGCTCAATAGCGGTAGGAAGCAGCCCTTAAAAGACTGATACATTTACGCTGAACACTGCTGAACATCACTGTTCAACTATGCAGCGATAGCATTCTGTTTGTTTCCATTCGCGTTAGCGGGACGGAGTCCAAACAGAATGGCGGTATCCCGCAAAGCTTTGAGTAGAATACCCAAAGCGCAGTTTCCGTGTCCTCTTACTACCAATTTTCTGCTTTGCTTTGGTTACCATGTTGGCAGACTCGAAAGTAAACAGAAAGATCAACTGGTAGTAATCCGTACTGAACATATTATACATTATTTTCAGTATAGTTGAGCTTATTATTGACTAGAGTCATGCTCCACTTTGCTCTCGGGATCGGCAGGCTTCCCCACCGGACAGAGAGCTTCTCATCGGACAATACAAGGGACAATACAAGACGATCATAAGAGGAAGGGAAGAGTTAAGCTCAAAGCAAGGCGGCCTCAGCCGCCGGGATCCGCAACTCAAAAATCCGATATCCAAAACTTGGCAAGAGGAGGTTTTCCATGCCCAGGGCTATCTGGAATGGGGTAGTGGTGGCGGAGACAGACCGCTACGAAACCGTAGAAGGCAACATCTATTTTCCGCCGGAATCTCTGCGCCGGGAATACTTCCAGCCCAGCTCTACCCACACCACCTGCCCCTGGAAGGGGGAGGCCAGCTACTACACCCTCGTGGTCAACGGCCAGGAGAACAAAGATGCCGCCTGGTACTACCCGGATCCCAAACCCGCTGCCGCCAACATCCGCGGCTATGTGGCCTTCTGGAAGGGTGTCAAGGTGGAAACCTAGCCAGAGCCAAGTTTGTCAACTGGGTATGATGGGAAAAGTGGGTTGGAGAAGCGATGCCATGCTGACCGATGGCCGGATCCCATTCAGCCCGGCCCGATGGGCGGGAAAGCTGGGCCTGGCCGGATTGAGCTTGGTGCTGTTGGGCTGCAGCCCCGCAGGTTTTCGCACCCCGCGTCCCAGCCTGACCAACAGTGGCCTCAACAGCATCTTCCCCGATGGGGAGCCTGCCTTCAACGGAGATGGTCGCTACCTGGTGTTTTCCTCGGCCCGCAGCGGCAGCCAGGATATTTTTCTCTACGACACGGTGGAACGTCGCTTGGTGGATCTGCCCGGCCTCAACTCCAGCGACGTGGCGGCTACCTCGCCCGACATCAGCGCTGATGGCCGCTACATCGTCTACGTGTCGAATGCTCTGGGCAAGTCTGAGATCTTCCTCTACGACCGGGAAACTCGCAGGATAGAAAACATCAGCAGCCGGGTGCCAGGAGATGTGCGCAACCCCACCATCAGCGGCGATGGCCGGTTTATCGCTTTTGAGAGCAACGGCCAAGGACAGTGGCACATCGAGATTTTCGACCGGGGGCCGGCGGCCAGCACGCGTCCAACCTCACCTTCTTCCCCCAATGCTGACGACAATCCCTGAGGGGATCCTCAAGCTAGGATAGACCCCCCTGCTTTGCAAGAGTTGTTGCATGTCGATTCCCCTCGCCCAGCGACTTCAGCCCCTCGGCGGCAATGTGTTTGACCAAATGGATCGAGCCAAGCGAGAGGCTCGTCGCTCTGGCCTGGATGTGATCGATCTGTCTCTGGGATCCTCCGATCTGCCCCCACCTTCAGACTCCTTGGCGGCCATTCAATCGGCTCTGTCGGATCCCTCTACCTATGGCTACACGCTGTTTCACGACACGGCGGACTTTCGGTCTGCCTGCGCCAAGTGGTACATGGGGAAGTTCGGCCTGGAGATCGATCCGGAAACAGAGGTGCTGCCGTTGATCGGATCCCAGCAGGGGACGGCCCTCTTGCCCCTGGCTTTGCTCAATCCTGGCGATGTTGCCTTGGTCGCCGATCCGGCCTATCCCTCTCATGCGGGCGGGATCCATCTGGCGGGCGGGATCCCCTACTACCTGCCCCTACGGGCGGAAAACCGCTTCTTGCCCCGCTGGGATCGGATCCCGGCAGCGATCTGCCGGCAGGCGCGGCTGCTGGTGTTGAACTACCCCCACAACCCCACCACTGCCACCGTCACCCCGGAGTTTTGGCAAGAAACCCTGCAGTTTTGTCAGCAGTACGACATCGTTCTGGCCCACGATTTTCCCTATGTGGACTGGCGCTTCGACGGCCAGGTGGCCCCTTCTGCGCTGCAGGCGGATCCCGATAAAACCCGCACCATCGAGTTTTTTTCTCTCTCCAAGTCCTATCACATGGGAGGGTTCCGGGTGGCCTACGCCATTGGCAGCCGAGAGCTGATCCGAGCCCTGCGATGGGTGAAATCCACCATCGACTTCCATCAGTACCAGGGCATTCTGCGGGGGGCAGCAGCGGCTTTGGCAGTTCCCGATAGTTTTTTGCAGCGCTGGCGGCAGGTGTACCGAGAGCGACGGGATATAGCTGTGGCGGCTCTACACCGCATCGGTTGGCCTGTGCCCTTGCCAGAAGCCACCATGTATCTGTGGGCGCCTCTGCCGGAGTTTTATCGCGGCTCTTCTGCCCAGTTTTGTCTGGACTTGGTGAGAGCCACAGGGGTTGCCCTGTCTCCGGGTTCTGGCTTTGGCCCCAGTGGGGAAGGCTATGTCCGCTTTGCTTTGGTGGTCGAGGGATCCCGTCTGGAGGAGGCAGTGGGACGGATCGAGGCGTTTTTGTCCCAGTGAATTTCCTAAATCCCAAAATCGAGCATCCACCTCTCGCAACTGCGGTTGGTTGTGCTCGTCCATCCTCGGGCAATCTAAGTCAGGATAAGAGTGTTACCCAAGTTGAGTGGGCATGGAGAAGGAAACGCTCGACAGTTTTTTGTCCATCCGCGGGGTGATGGGGGTGGCGCTCTTGAGTCGGACAGGTCGCCCTTTTTTCTACCGCTCTTTTCAGGATTTGGATAGCCGACAGCAACAGGCCCTCACCGAAGGGCTGTTTCAAGTTTTGCAGACCATGCCCCCAGGACTTGACTATTTTGACTTTCAGTTTGCCGAGCAGCGGGTTTTCGTTTACCCCCTTGGGCCGGAATGGGCGCTGCTGGTGGCGGTGAATGACGAGCTGGTGATGCCGGTTTACACCTTGGCCGTGAACCGCCTGCGAGCCGAGCTGCAGCAGGATACGCCAAAGGGCTTGGCCACCTTTCGTCTATTTACCAGCCAGGCGGAGGCAGGCCGGAACGCTACCCAGCCCAGTTCCGCTCCTGCGGCGGGCCCGCGCATGGAGATGGATGTCTTCGTGCAATCTCTGAACCGTCTCTGCCAGATTACAACCGGCTATTTGGGCAAGGCAGTGATCGTCAACTATTGGAAGGCAGCACGGCAGGAAGTGGTGGAACGCCAGGGATCCCAAGCAGAATGGCTGAACCAGTTCGAGATCGAGCGCAGCGGCCAGATCCACTACCGGGGATCCCTCAAGGAACTGGACGAATCTCAGCAAAGGGTGCTACGGGATTGGGTGCTGGCTTTTTTCCGTCGCTGTGAGGAGGTGATCCACGATTTTCGCAACTTGATCAAATCGTCAGAACTGCGCCTATGAAAAGGGGCCAGTCTTTTTCCTGAGTAGGGCTATCGGCGCTTGGTCGAGGAAAATCCAGGCTAAGCTATGACCATGATCAACCCGGATCGCGCCAGGTGCAGACGGGATCCCTGCTTGGAGATGTTTCCTCTTGTCGCCGAAACCGGTGCAGCCGAAGATCTGCATTTGCTACCGCGATGCCGCCGGATCCCTCGTTACTATGGGGTTACGGCGCGCTATGCGAAGGAGTTGCCATGCTGAGAATCGTCACCCAGCTAGCCGAGGCTGAAGCCGAGCTTAGACGGATCTCGGAGCGCACTCAGGCTGACCAGAACCTGCACCGTGAAGCAACCGTGCGGGAGATCCTGCAAGCGGTACGCCGTCAGGGGGATCGTGCCCTGCTGGCCTATACGGCTGAGTTTGACCAGGTGGAGCTGAGCGTTGCCGAACTGAAGGTGTCTGGGGCCGAGCTGGAGGCGGCTTACCAGGCGGTGTCTCCGCAATTGCTTTCAGCCTTACGGCTGGCCAAGCAGCGCATTGAGGCTTTTCACCGGCAGCGGGTGCCCAGCAGTTGGGTAAGCTTTCCCGGCCCTGAGATCGTTTTGGGCAAGCAATACCGCCCTGTGGATCGCGCCGGCCTATACATTCCGGGGGGGCGGGCCGCCTACCCCAGCACGGTGTTGATGAACGCCATCCCGGCCCAGGTGGCGGGGGTGCCCGAGATTGTGATGGTGACGCCACCGGGATCCGACGGCTCGGGGGGCAAGGGGATTAGCCCGGCCATTTTGGTGGCCGCCCAAGAAGTAGGCATCCACACCATCTATCGCGTTGGAGGGGCTCAGGCAATAGGGGCTTTGGCCTACGGCACCGAGACCATCCCCAAGGTGGACGTGATCACCGGCCCCGGCAACATCTACGTAACTTTGGCCAAAAAGCTGGTGTACGGCACGGTGGGGATCGACTCGCTGGCCGGGCCATCGGAGGTGTTGATCATCGCCGACGAGAGCGCCAACCCCCTTTATGTGGCTGCCGATTTGCTGGCCCAAGCCGAGCATGATCCCCTGGCGGCGGCCATCCTTCTGACCACCGATCTCAAGCTGGCCCAGCAGGTGCAGCAGGCGGTGGCCACCCAGATGGAGGCCCATCCCAACCGTCTGATGGTGGAAAAGTCGGTGGTGAATTACGGGCTGATTGCGGTGGTGCCGGATCTGACGGCGGCGGTGGCTTTGTCCAACCTGTTTGCGCCAGAACATTTGGAATTGCAGGTGGCAGATCCCTGGGCTTTGTTGGATCCCATTCGCCATGCGGGGGCCATTTTCTTGGGCCACCATACCCCAGAGGCGGTGGGAGATTACCTGGCCGGCCCCAACCATACCCTGCCTACGGCAGGCTCAGCCCGCTACGCCTCG
The DNA here is from genome assembly GCF_054059035.1 of Thermostichus sp. MS-CIW-36. Classification (NCBI taxonomy): domain Bacteria; kingdom Bacillati; phylum Cyanobacteriota; class Cyanophyceae; order Thermostichales; family Thermostichaceae; genus Thermostichus; species Thermostichus sp. MS-CIW-36. The sequence continues at coordinate 226,044 of NZ_JBSSBR010000001.1, read as the reverse complement.
GCTCTGGGGGTAGAAACTTTCCTAAAGCATTCCAGTCTGATTCAATACGGCTCAGCGGCTTTGCGGGAGGTGGCCAGCGCAATTCAGGCCCTCGCCCAGGCGGAGGGGTTGCCTGCCCATGGCCAGTCGGTGCAGGTGCGGTTGGCAGAAGGAGGCTAGAGGGTTTGCAAAAGCCTTGTCTCAAGCCTTACAGCCGTGGTCGCGTACCGGAGGGCAGGATGACGGGTTGGGTCAGGCGAAAGGGGCAGTGGGGGCTTGCGGCAGTTGGGATGAGCTGGGCTCTGTTGCTGGCGAATCCGGCAGTGTCTTCCTCCGGCAGGATCCCTTCTCCCCACTGCTGTCGCGAACAGGACGCCGCTCTGTCGGTGCAACGGAGTTCTTCTTCTGCTGTTTCTATCCCTTGGGATTGGGTGTATGGGTTGCAGGAGCAAGCCCGGCAACGGCAATGCACGGTGGTTGGCCTGTTGCGCAGCGATCCCCTGCCGGCGCCAGATCCCCAGTGGCAGGTGTACACACGGCTGGATTTGGTGGCTACACCCGAGGCTGGTCGGTTGACCAGTGTGTTGTTTGCCGAGAACACCCGTACTCAAGCCCTGCAAGTCGTTTATCAAGCCTCGGCGTCTGTGTACGACCCTGCCGAGCCATTGGATTTTGCCATGATCCTGCCTTTGGCCTGGCAGGGGAACACTTTGCTGGCGCGGGAGTACGAAGGCTGGTTCCAAACCGATTTGAGCTGGGATCGGGCGGTGGTCTGGCCTTTGCCCACTGGCTCGACAGGGATCCCACCGGTGCAAATCTGGGATCCGCCGCCGGCGCTGGGGTATGCTGAGCTGCTGGGCTGGGATCCCCAGGCGCGAGAGCGGGTGCTGTTTGCGGTGGCCGATAGCCTTGGAGAGATGCCCCGCTTGGTGAGCGTGGGCCCAGACCGCCAGGTGTTGCTGCGAGCGCCTGCCGTTGCCCTTTCCCCAACTCCCTCTTCTCTACAGGGGTGGCAGGAGATCCGGCCCAAGGGGGGAGAGCCTCTCTGCCACCAAAGCCGTTTTGGGCTGGAGCAGGGAGGGGAAAATGAAAAATTAAACTGAGATGCAGAAGCCTGTGGGAGCGACAACCATGTCCAAACCGGTGGTGCGGCGGGGCTGGCCTCTGGAGGCCTTTGTCGGGGATGTAATCGTCTGTACCCTAGAGGGATCCCATCTGGATCAGGTGACGGAGATCCGGGTCAGCCCGGCGGGTAAAGGGATCCGAGTCAGCTTTGGGGATCCCTTGGGACGCTCTAAGGAACCGGTGCAGGCCAGTGCCGAGCACCTGACGGTTACCTTCGAGATCGATCCCAGCACCTACCCTGGCGAAAAGCGCATTGAGCTGATCTCGCCGGCAGGGCCCAGCGATCCCCTGCCGTTTTTGGTGATGATGTAGAGGCGCGCAGAAAAGAGCATGACTCTAGTCAATAATAAGCTCAACTATACTGAAAATAATGTATAATATGTTCAGTACGGATTACTACCAGTTGATCTTTCTGTTTACTTTCGAGTCTGCCAACATGGTAGCCAAAGCAAAGCAGAAAATTGGTAGTAAGACGACACGGAAACTGCGCTTTGGGTATTCTACTCAAAGCTTTGCGGGATACCGCCATTCTGGTTGGAAACAAACAGAATGCTATCGCTGCATAGTTGAACAGTGATGTTCAGCAGTGTTCAGCGTAAATGTATCAGGAAGTGGGTCATGCCGTTTGTGATTGCCCCGACCGACGTGGGCGTGCTGGTGCTGGGGGCGAGCCTGTTGCTTTTGGCCGGGGGTTGGGCCTGGTGGCTGCGGCGGCAGAAGCGTGCTGCTTCCCCAGAATCGACAACCGTTTCGCCCGTCCCGGCGGTTGACCCATCGGCTCTTTCGGCGGAACAGGCGGCTCAACTACAGCCCTTCGAGCAGGCGGTGGGAGATCAGCCGCAGGATCCCATTGCCTGGTACAACCGCGCCACCACCCTCGACCACCTGGGGCAAGCCCAAGCTGCCCTCGCCAGCTACGACCGCGCCCTGGAGCTGAAGCCGGATTTCCCCGAAGCCTGGAACAACCGTGGTTCTCTGCTGGACGATCTCGGTCGCCATCAGGAAGCTCTGGCCAGCTATGAGCGGGCTCTGCAACTGAAGCCGGATTTTTTTGAGGCCCGCTTTAACCAGGCCAACACGCTGCGGCAATTGGGCCGCTACGAAGAAGCCCTACGTGCCTACGAACGGGCCCTTGCCCTCAGTCCCGACAGCCCGGAAACGTGGTACCTGCACGGGCTAACCTTAGCCTCTCTGGGACGGTGGCAGGGATCCCTAATCAGCTACGAGAAAGCCCTCGCCATCAACCCCGTCGATGCCCAAGTTTGGCAGAGTCGGGGGCTGGCTCTGTTTCACCTAGAGCGCTACGCCGATGCTCTGGCCAGCTACGAACGAGCCCTGCAACTGGGATCCGAATCCGTCTCTCTCTGGGCCGGCCACGCCCTTGCCCACCACCGCCTCGGCAACCCGATGGAGGCCCTCAACAGCTACGACCGTGCCCTGGCGCAAGATCCCAAACGCCCTCAGATCTGGGTGCAGCGCGGCCTGGTTCTGATGGACTTGAACCTCTACGAGCTGGCCATCCAGAGTTTTGATCGGGCCCTGCAGATGGATCCCGACAATGCCGAGGCTCACTACGCCAAAGCCTGCTGCTACGCCTGGGAAGGCCAAGTGCCTCAGGCCCTACAAGCTTTGGAGCAAGCCCTACGCCTGGAGCCGGAACGCTACCGCCCCTTGCTCTCCTCTGAGCCCTATTTCGACCTCATTCGCGAGGAGCCGAGTTTTGCATCCTTTTTGGCAGCCCTTGCCGGCACGGATCCCCCCAAGAACCCCCCGCCGCTGTCACGAACAGCCTCTTGACGTTCTCACCTCCCAGAAGGAGAGGAGAGGCTGGAATGCACAGGCTGTTTCACCGCCAACCTGACCCAATCACCAATAACCACGAGAGCACGCCAACAACAGAAATCCGGCAATTTCGTTGGGTCTTACGGGAAAATTGCGCTCTTTTGCCGATGAAACCCGCCGATTTTCCGTGGAGATGCTGTTGCTTGGGTCAAGAAACCTGGTCAAACTAAGAACGTTCCAGCTCTTGGCAAATCTCAACAGTGTCCGGTTGTGCTTCTAACGCCATCCCTGTAGCCCTGTAGCACCTGCTTGCGCAGGGTCTGGCTGGGTAAAAGCGTCTCTTGACTGGATAGGTGTTGGTTATGGGTGGGATCCTCAACCTTTGAATGGTTTTCGAGTTCCTTGAGTGCTGGTTCTACAGTTATTTTCGGCAAATCGGTAAAGTGGTTGTCTATGATAACGGCCCCTCGCCTGACCTCTCCCAAGAACTCCGTCTCCCTGAGGCGACCGGCGGCCCCCCCTCCATTGCCTTTGGCCAAGACCGGATTCCCAGCCGCATGTGGATCTATGGCATCTAGTGAGGATGTTAAAGCCCGAACTGCCGAACTGTTGCGGCTGTACCACCAGAATCGCGATCCAGCCCTGCGCAACCGGCTGGTGGAAATGAACTTGGGCTTGGTGCGCAAAGAGGCCCACCACTGGCGCAACCAATGCAATGAGGGGTACGACGACCTGGTGCAAGTTGGCTGCTTGGGTTTGATTCAGGCCATCGAACGGTTTGATATTACCCGTGGGCTGGCTTTCAGCTCCTTTGCCATGCCCTACATTCGCGGAGAAATTCAACATTACCTGCGAGACAAGAGCCCCACCATGCGGATCCCACGCCGCTGGACAACTCTGCAACGACAAGCCAAGAAGGTGATTGCCCGTCTGCGGCAAGAGTTGGGCCGTTCTCCCTCTGAGGCCGAGGTGAGAGAAGCCCTACAACTGACGGAGCAGGAATGGCGAGAGCTGGAACTGGCTCAACAAAACAGCCTTTTGCTCAGCCTGGATGCCCCGATTCAAACCGAGGAAGACAGCGTCGCTTTGGGGGAGGTCGTTCCGGATCAGCGCTACCGCAGTTTTCAACTGGCCGAAGAAGACCGCATTCGCCTACAGCATGCCTTGGCCAAGCTGGAGGAACGCACCCGCAAGATTTTGGAATTTGTCTTCTTCTACGACCTCACCCAAAAAGAAACGGCAGAGCGGCTGGGGATCAGCGCCGTTACCGTTTCCCGCCAAGTCAAAAAGGGGCTGGAACGTCTGGCCAAGTTGTTGAATCAAGATATTTTTTAAGTTGTTGAATCAGAATATTTTTCGAGATGCTGGAACCGACGCAACTGGCGGTGGCTTTCCACCCTGTAGAACAGCGAGGGCTCTGTACCGCAACAGATTGATAGACTGATGGAAACATGGACGAGAGTATTTGATGAATAGAAAAAACCGCTCTTCTCGGGATCGACCCTTGGCACCCCGCGGTTTCAAGCCTAAGCTCGGTCAGAACTCGGTGGGCAGGGATCCCTTCTTCCAATGCCAGCCCAACCTGCAAAGTCCAGAGGGAATCCGCTTGGCCCCCTATGTGCGCACCTTGCCCTTGGTTGTCGATGCCATGCTGGATTTGGCCCAGGTGGGGAGCGAGGATACTCTCTACGACTTGGGCTGTGGGGATGGCCGCATTCTCATCCGGGCGGCACAGCGCTTTGGCACGCGGGGCGTGGGGGTGGATATCGACCCGGAGCGCATCCTGGAAGCCCAACAGCGGGCCCAAGAAGCCCAAGTTCAGGATCGAGTCACCTTTCTCCAGCAGGATCTGCTCACTCTGGACTTAACCCCGGCGACGGTGGTGAGTTGTTATTTGCTGCCCAGCTCCCACCTGCTGATCCGAGACAAGTTGCGCTCCCAGCTTCGGCCCGGCGCTCGTCTGGTCACCCACTCCTTCGACATGGGGGATTGGCCCCCCACCGCCACCACCACCGTATCGGATGTCATCAACACCTACACCATCTACCTTTGGCGGATCTAACCCTGGGGATCCCAGGCTGTCGCTTCCCCAAAAGCAGCAGAAGGCTGGTGCAGTACAATCCGGTTGCCATCGGGATCCCGAAAATCCACCTCCTGTCCGTGAAAGGCTTGTCGCAGAGGGGAAATGGAGATCTGATAAGCTTCCGCCAACCCCTCCAGTGTTGTCAGGGATCCCTGTAAATCCTGTACCTGTAGGCAGAGGCTCACCGCTTCGGTTTGGGCACCACAATCGAGATGACGGCTGCGATAAAGGCCCAGCCGCAACCCCGGCAGACGAAACTCCACGTACACCGGATCCCCCTCTGTTGGAAGCTGGACTTGGGGAGGGATCCCCAAGAGAGCCCGATAGAAGCGCTGCAGACGGGGCAAGTCTGGGGTAGCCACGCTGACCAAGGCGCCGGAGAGCTGCATCGCAACCGCCAAAAGACCGAGTTGCTTTATCTTAGTTCCTCAATGCTCCACGTCGAAGAACCCCCTTATGCAGTCTTTGCACCAACCCGTGTCGGCACAGCAGCTTGCAAAGCCTGGAGAAACTCATCGCTGCTACAAACCCAGCCAAAAAACTTCTCAATATTGGCTAAGGCGGCCTCCTTGAGCAGGGGCGGCCCCACCTGCAGGGTGGAATCAGATAGCAGCAAACAGAAATATTCGCGGTGAAAAGCTTCTCGGATGGTGGATTCCACACAGACATTGGTGGCAATGCCTGTAAACACGAGATTGCGAATCCGCAGCTGCCGCAGCAGCATATCAAAATGAGTTCCGGCGAAAGCACTGTAGCGAGTTTTCTGGAGAACGATTTCTCCAGGGAGAGGTCTTAATGCCTCAACAAAATCATAGTCCCACGTGCCCTTAATCAATAATTTTCCTGACAACTCGGGCCGTTGGCGCATCAACTTCAGGGCGTTGGATTTGTACCAATTGGGGGAGCCGGGACCACCTGCCTCCTCAAGTTGGGGATCCCAGCCATTTTGAGTAAAGATGATCGGCATTTGTAAAGGGCGAACCGCTTCCAGCACACGGGCGATAACCTGAATGACCGCCGGCGCTTCGCCGAGATCACTACCCAAAAGGTCCACATACCCGCCCCTGCTGGCGTAGGCATTTTGCATGTCCACCACGATCAAGGCGGTTTCTTCCAACTGAAAGGTAACCGGATCCGGGCGACTGGGGATCACAATAGGAGTCGGCATTGAAAATCTCCAAATAGACTCAAATCCTCAAGCCCCAATGTGGGCCACGGCAGCAATTTCCACCAGCAGATCAGGACGTACCAAGTCTGCTTTCACCACAAATCGAGCCGGTAATACCCCCGGAAAATACTCTTTGTATACGGCGTTCATGCCCGCATAGTTGGCGTAGTCGGTCAAGAAAACGCTGCAGAAGACGATGTCCTCCATCGTTCCTCCTGCTTCTGTAACGACGCTTTTAATCAGATCCAACACCACGCGAGTTTGGGTGGCGATGTCGGATCCCACCGTCTTGCCCTCCGGATCTAGGGCCAATGTGCCCGAGATGTAGAGGGTATTGCCCACCTTCACGCCGGGAGAATAGGGGGCGATGGCCGGATATCCGGCTGGAGCAATGGCAACCTTAGGCATATGGGATCCCGAATCACAACAGGATTGCACCTTAGCGGCGAATTCGATCTTCCACAGTTGGCTGGGATACAGCTACAGCCGGTTTCTCTGGAGCAGATTCCCGATCTTCGGGGGAGATTCTCTAGCAGAACTAGACTATAGTAGGTACCAAAGCTTGCTGCTTCTTCCCAAGTCAAGACTGGAGCGACTTACCGTGGGGTTCTTCAGCCGATTTTCCCGTGATATGGGCATTGATTTGGGCACTGCCAACACGCTGGTCTACGTGGCCGGGCGAGGCATTGTCCTGCAAGAGCCCTCTGTGGTTGCCATCGACCAAAACACCAAGCAACCCCTGGCTGTGGGGGAAGATGCCAAAAAAATGTTGGGCCGTACCCCAGGCAACATCGTGGCGGTGCGTCCTCTGCGAGATGGGGTGATTGCCGACTTCGACACGGCGGAGATGATGCTAAAACACTTCATCCACCGCGTACACGAGGGCCGGTACCTCATTGCTCCGCGCATTGTGATTGGGATCCCCAGCGGCGTGACTGGGGTGGAGCGACGGGCTGTGATGGAAGCCGCTCTCCAGGCCGGGTCGCGGGAGGTGTATTTGGTGGATGAGCCGGTGGCAGCAGCCATTGGGGCCGGGCTGCCGGTGCAAGAGCCCACCGGGAACATGATCATCGACATTGGCGGCGGCACCACTGAGGTAGCCGTCCTTAGCTTGCAGGGGATCGTGCTGAGCGAGTCGGTGCGGGTAGCGGGAGATGAACTGAGCGAGGCCATCGCCCAGTACATGAAAAAAGTCCACAACCTCACCATCGGGGAGCGCACTGCCGAAGAGATCAAGATTCAGATCGGTTCTGCCTACCCGATTCAAGAGGAACTGACCATGGAGGTGCGCGGGTTACACCTGCTCTCCGGTTTACCCCGTACCGTTACGGTGAAAAGCACCGAAATCCGCGAGAGCATGGCCGAGCCCCTCTCGGTGATTGTGGAAGCCATTAAGCGCACCCTGGAGCGCACTCCACCGGAATTGGCTGCCGACATTATCGACCGCGGCATCATGCTGGCCGGCGGAGGAGCCTTGCTCAAGGGTCTGGATGCCCTGATCAGCCATGAAACCGGGATCTTGGTTCACATTGCTCCGGATCCCCTCAGTTGTGTGGTGCTGGGTACAGGGCGAGTTCTGGAGGATTTCAAAACCTTGGGTCGAGTGTTGAGCGGCAGCTTCAAGGGCTAGAGGCGCTTCTCCCTCTCCCTGATTTCCTGATTTGAGGTGTGAGTCGAGTGGGTCGGAGAGGTATTGCTTGAATCGGCTACGCCAATGGTGGAGGCGCCATAGCCTGGGGTTGCTCCTGTCTGCTTTGGCGATGGGGGTAGCGCTGGGCCTGCGCCAAACCCAGGGATCCCTGTTGGTGGAGCTGTACAGTTGGATCACCGCCCCGGCCCGTCCACCTGTGGATCCCGCCGCGGTGCTCAGCCAGGCCGCCAACCGTGAGCTGCAAGCCCTGGTAGCCGAGTTGCAGTACCAAAACCGCGAGCTGAAGCGGCTGCTGCAATTTACCGAGCAGATGCCCCAAGCGGGGATCCCGGCAGCAGTGGTGGGTCGCAGCGCCGATCACTGGTGGCAACAGCTCACCCTCAGCCGCGGCAGCCGGCATGGAGTCAGGGTGGGAGATGTAGTCATGGCGCCGGGCGGGTTGATCGGGCGAGTTGAGTCGGTCACGCCCAACACCAGCCGAGTGCTCCTGATCAGCGATCCCACCAGCCGTGTCGGGGTAATGCTGAGTCGCAGCCGACACATGGGCATCCTGAGGGGTACGGGCACCCAGAGCGCCATTTTGGATTTTTTCGACAAGGCTCCCAAAGTAGAGGTGGGGGATGTGGTGGTGACCTCGGGCCTGAGCAGCTTTTACCCAGCCGGGGTGGTGGTGGGAACGGTTCGAGCGGTCAACTTGGATGCCAGCCCTGCCCCCCAAGCCACTGTCGAACTGTCGGCGCCGCTGGGCCTCTTGGAATGGGCCTTGATCTACCGCTATGCTCAACCCTCTGATTCTTAAGCTCAAGTCTCACCTCAACTGGGTGGTGACTGCCCTATCAGGATTGCTGGCAGCAGTGGCCCCTTGGTGGCGCGGGCCGGGCTTGGAGCTAGCAGGCTTAACCCCAGATTGGCCCTTGATCTGGGTGGTGTGCTGGAGTGTGCGGCGCAAAGCTTGGCAGGGGGCTGTTGCCGGGGTCACCCTGGGTTTTCTGCAAGATGCGCTGACCAGCCCTTGTCCTACCCATGCGCTGGGGCTGGCTGTAGTTGGGATCCTCACCGCCAAGTTGCAAAAACAACGCTACATGCAAGAAGACTTTATCTCGGTGGCCTTGATCGTTTTTGGTATGGTGGTGATCGCCGAAACCTTGATGGCACTGCAATGGATGTGGCTCGTGGCCTCGCAGGGATCCGATGACCTGGATCCAGCAGGAACGCAAACCTTGCTGGATGGATTGGAGAACTCCCTTCGGTTTTTCGGCAACATTGGTGGCGATGGCCCCCGTTCTCTGGAGAGCATCTGGTGGAACCATCAACGCAATGCCCTCACGTCTGCTATTTTAAGTAGCCTCTGGGCACCCGCTTTGTATTGGCCCCTCAGCCGTTGGTGGCAGTCTCAAGAGCGGGATCCCAGAGAGATTTAGCCTTTGGTTTTGTGGCAAATCATCCTACCTTTCGGTTAAAACTTAGGCCAAAGCAGAGTATGTCCCTTGGCATTTTTGGCAAGAGAGAACTCTCGAGGCGGCGGGAGCCGGTTTGCCGACTGTCTCTGACCTCCCACATGTTGGCGCTGTGCTGAGAGGCCCCAGACAAAGTCAGAAAAAGCGACAATCCGGAAAATTCTTCGTTGGGGAGCAATTTTGGCCTAAAATGAACCCTAGAACTGAGATATAAGTCCCATCTTTTTCAGGCAGCTTCGGGCAAATATCGCGCATTCTAATCAAAAAGTCAACAGCATAGGAAGCGCAGGCGACGTCAAGGCTGACCTTGTGGCAACTGCACTTAGAATTTGACTTAGAGCAATCATTGGGAGGGATCCATGCCGCATACAATTGTCACCGATATCTGTGAAGGTGTGGCCGACTGTGTAGAGGCTTGCCCCGTCGCCTGCATCCACCCCGGCGATACCAAAAATGCCAAAGGCACCGACTACTTTTGGATTGAGTTTTCCACCTGCATTGACTGTGGCATCTGTTTACAGGTCTGCCCCGTAGAGGGCGCTATTCTGCCGGAGGAAAAGCCGCATCTGCAGCGAGTGCCCCGCTAATTCCAGGGAAGCATCCCTGGCCACACGCCGGGATTCAACGAGAATTACAATCATTTCAATTCCAACCAGGACGCTGCACCCACACCTAGAACGTTAGTCGCGTCTTCGCGTCGTCGTGTCAGCGTTGCGGAGCAATAGCGTTGCGGTTCCCGTCAGGGTGCCGTAGGCATAGCAATAGCGTTGCGGAGCAACAATACGCAGAACCAGAAGGCTTTTCTTGGTAGCCCAGGCGTCTCACCCTAACCTGAAACAACTATAAGCTTTAGCGCAAGGAAGCCAGAGCAACGACGCCGCTGGTCAGCCAGCTCAGGGACAGGATCCCCCCTAGGAAAGCCAATGGGATCAGGCCCACCAGGCGCCACCACTCCAAATCCAGCGCTACAGCTACCGCCCGCACCTGCCAAACCACAAACCACAGCAGCGCTGCAAGGCCCAGCAGGGATCCCAGTACCCCACCCAACGATTGAGCAGGCCCCAGCAGCAGCCACGGCAAGCCGGCAAACCCCGTCAAGCACAGCAGCGCCGAAAAGGAAGGGGCAGCCCGACCTAAACAGAAGGCCAGCAACTGCAGCAAAGCCGCCAAACTCACCCAGCCCAGGGATCCCATCAGTACTGCCAGCACCATGCTCGGCAGGCTTGCCCCAGAGCGGCGAATCGCCTCTAGGACGTTAAGCAGCCCCACCACCCCAAAGGCTTGCCAGAGAACGGGCTGTTCCCGCAGTGCCCGAAAAGTGCGCTCCGGCAGAAACCAAGCGCCATAGATGTTGTCTAACCAGGAACCGAGCATGGCCGGCAACAAGTCAAGCTATCTTTCATCCTAGCCCTTATGAGCACTTGACAGGCACATCCCAAAAATGGGGTATGATTGGAAAAGGATTCTGCGGCGTTGGTGACTGCCGTTATGTTTTTGCGATCTATACCCTTCGACAATTAGGATGGGAAGTGGATGTGAGAGCAGTAAGCCAAACTTAGATTTGGAAACTATCAACAATCATCCCCGGTATCCTACACTGGATTTTCCAGGTCGAAAACCACGGTAAAACGGCGCAACAGTATCCTCAAAAGAGCCCTCGAAAGGGGGCCTTTTTGTTGCTTGAATGTTGCAGTTGAATTGCCATTGCTTTACGGGATCCCAAGCCAAATTGCCCATAGCCAGGTGGATCCAGTACCATGATGATCTATTTCAATTCCTGGCTCCCCTCTTTCCTAGAGAGAGTCAAAGGGACTGTCGAACTGCGGTTGTTTTTCGGAACGGGATCCCTGGGGCCTAAGAGGCTTGTTGTTGATTTTGAACAGTAGGGATCCGGCGCAAATTCAAAAGCACCATTGCGCTGAGGGGGCGCGTGTTGGCCAGTAGCCCCACGATCAGCAGCAGCCAACTGTTCAAGGTAGTATTGTCCAGCAGCCAACCCATCAACAGAGCCGATCCTGCCCCTTCGGCAACTGCCGCCAAGAGCCAAGCCCGTCTACCTTTCCAGCGCTGAGACCACAAGGCCCATTGCAGCCCACCGACGCCGACCCCCACCAGCAAACCGCGCAGCGCATCTCCCATTGCCTGCAAGACATTTTGGAGCCAGGGATCCGTCGGGTTAAAAGCAGAGGTTGCTACCCCCACCTGGGGAGCGAGGAAATCCGCCGCCGCCCAGCCCAAAGCCGTGGCCAGCAAAGTTGCAGCCACCCATCCCACCGAAACCTGCCGCCGCAACACCGCCCACTGCAGCAGCCCCATCAGCAAGCCAAGGCCGGCTCCAGCCACCGCTTCTTGTAGTGATCCCAAAGCCGCCAGCAGAGGAGCCAATGCCCCCAACCCCAGGTAGCCGATCCCAGCCGCCCCCAAATTGGCCAAGAGCCAACTCAACGCCGACCCTTTGCCCAGGCGGGGTGCATTCAGGGGTGCATCCAACAGATGAGAGCCGGACTTGCTGTTGACATGTTCCTGCCCAACCTTCTGTTCCGCCTCGCGCAGCCCCTGTTCCGCTGAAGGGTTACCCGGCTCCAGCCGCAGCACCCCTTGATAATCCATCTGGGCAAGGCCCCAATGTCCCTGCCGTTGGTGGGCCAGACCGCGGTAGAGATAGTAGCGGGCTTCGTTGGGGGCGCTCTGGATCAGCTCATTGAGCAGATGGACGGCCATCTTGTACTCGCCTGCCTCGATCAGCCTTACCGCCCGTTGTAGCTTTTCTTCCTCGTCTGCGGCGGCTCGACCCATCGGCTGTTGGGAAGTCGGCTGGCCAAATCCGGTCGGGATCCGCGGGGGGCGAACACCTGGAGATGCAGGAGATGAACTTGAGGGGACGAACGGGGCAGGAGGGGCAACCTTGTTTCCATAGACAGCCTGTAGCTGCTGGCCGAGCACTTCCATGTTGGCTGGGCGGAGGGCAGGGTCTTTCTCTAGGCACTGGAGGATGACCCTCTCCAGAGCAGCAGGGATGGGGTGGGCTAGCTTGTGGTCTTGGAAGGGGCGGGGCTTTTGAAAGTTGTGGACGTGGTACCAGCCTTGCAAGGTGTCGGTATCCGGCTCGAAGGGCAACGCACCAGTTAACAGCTCGTACAGCACCACCCCCAGGGAATAGATGTCGGAGCGGCCATCCAGCTTTTCTCCGCGCATTTGCTCGGGCGAGGCATAGACCATCGTGCCCAAAAAATAGCCCGTCTGCGTCAGGCCACGAGAGGTCTCCCCCATGAGCTTGGAAATGCCAAAGTCCAGGATCTTGACCCGCTCTTTCCCATCGTGCCCTTTCTGCACAAAGATGTTGCTGGGTTTAATGTCGCGGTGGATGACGCCGCGAATGGAGTGCTTGCCCAGATCCATCTGAAAGTTGTGGGCGTGGTGCAGGGCAGAGCAAATTTGCAGAGCCAAGTTCACCACTCGCTCTGGGTGCAAGGGGCCTTCCCGAGCCAGCACATAGTCCAACCCCTGGCCGCTGTAGGGTTTGGCATTCAGGTACTCCATCACCAGATAGGGCTGGTTTTGGTACAGGCCGTAAGAGCGCACCTGCACGATGTTGGGGTGCTCGCCCAATAGAGCGCTGACCCTGGCCTCATCCATGAAGCGTTGCTGCAGTTGCTGGTAGTACTCTGGGCCCATGTCCGGGGGCGGCGGGCGCAACAACTTGACGGCCACCAGCTCGTCATTGAGCTGGGTATCCACCGCCTCGAACACATTGCCGTAGCCACCCTCGCTGATGTGGCGGGTCAGCCGGTAGCGGTTGCCAATCAGTTGTCCAATCAGGCGCTGGTTCATGGAGGAGGGTGGCCAGCTGGGGAGTTTACCTATGATTTGATTCTATTCAGCTTATGGGCCTAGAACCTGCTTGTGAGGGATCCGCTGCCATTGCGACCCCTTTTCCACCCCAAAAGCCAGGGATCCCGCTAGGATTGGGGCATGAGTGCTCCTTCTGCAACTGCTGCTCTATCCCCTTTCTGGCTGGAGGTTACCGAGTTTGCCTTGCAGGCTACGGCCAGCGTGGGATCCCAGCTCTTGGCAGACTTTGGCCAGGCCCACCCTACGGTTCGCGCCAGCGGGACGGAGTCCTTAAAAGCCGACGGCAGCTTGGTAACCTCTTCTGACCAGTGGGCGGATCGCGCTTTTCAAGGGGCCATTGCCGCTGCCTACCCCGATCACGGTTATCTGAGCGAGGAATCCAACCACATTTTTCCCGAGAAGGAGTGGTGTTGGGTAGTGGATCCTTTGGATGGCACCACCAATTTTGCCCGTGGGATCCCCATTTGGGGCAGCTCCTTGGCTTTGCTGCATTGGGGCGTGCCGGTGTTTGGCTGTGTCCATCTGCCGCCCATCCGCCAGACTTTTTACGGCTATTGGCCTCGGTTTCCTGGGGATGCAGCAGCAGGAGCTTTTCTCACCCGCCACGACCGGGATCCCGCCTGTCCCCAGCCAATCCGTCCTAGCACCGCCTCACCCGGCCCCAACCAATTGTTTAATTTCTGTTCCCGCAGCAGCCATTGGATTAGCCCGCAATTCCCTTGCAAAGCGCGGATGTTGGGGGGCGCTGCCTACAACCTGCTGGCGGTGGCCGGTGGCAGCCTTTTGGGGGCGGTAGAACGCTCGCCCAAGATCTGGGATGTGGCGGCAGTGTGGGCCATTGTCAAGGGGGCCGGCGCCGTTTGGGAACCCCTGAGCTGTGCCGATCCGGATCCCGGCCAGCCTCTCATTCCCGGCAAGGATTATGGCCGACTCACTTACCCCGCCCTGGTGGCAGCTCAAGCCGAGTGGATCCCCTTATTTCGCGCCTTCATCGCTCTGTAGCTTTCGTAAACGGCCTGCACGTTGTACCAGTTGAGGAAAAAAATCCGGCACAGCTCCAAGGCCAACTGCGAGCGGCCATGCCGGATCAACCAGCGCAGCAGCGGTTCCACCCGCTTCTCGTTCAGCCAGCCCCCCAGGGATAAAAGGCCCCACAGGAATTGGTGCAGGGGCGTCAGTTGGATCATCAGGCGCACGGCCCAGGTGGGGTGTTTTTGGTAAAAGAGAATACCCATGCGGCCCCGCTGCCGTTCCCGCTCAATCAATCCTGGGATCTGCTGCAGCTCAAAGGGTGGATGCCAGTGGTAGCCGGTGGCCTGGGGGCACTTGACCAGGCGCAGGCCCAAACGTTTTAGCCGCACCCCCAGCTCCAGGTCTTCCCAGCCGTAGAGGTGAAACCGCTCGTCAAAGGGGCCGGCGGGGGTTTCGCAGGCCAGCTCCAACCAATGGCGGGCAATGGCCACGTTGCCGGTGGCGAAAAAGGCTGCCGAAAAATCGGTGGGCTTGAAGGGTTCGGAGCGGGGATCCTGAAAATTGCTGGTGTTGATCACCCGCCCGTAGGTGAAGACCTTGGCCTCGTGGGGGGAGCGGGGATCCCCTGTGACGCCGTGTCGTCGCAGCATCTGGGCGTGGCTGGCCAAGAAGTGATCCACCACCACCAGGTCGCTGTCGATAAAGACGATGAGGGATCCCTGGGCGTGGCGAAACCCCAAGTTGCGGGCAGCGGCGGGGCCGCGGTGCTCCTGCTGCAACAGTTTCCACTGGGGCAAGCCAACGGGGTTGTTCTGCAGCCATTCCACTGTGCCATCGGTGGAGCCATCGTCCACCACCACCACCTCGTAGCCCTCGTAGGGGCCGGGCTGTTGCTGCGCCAAGGCCCGCAGACACTGCTCCAAAATGGGACGGCGGTTGTAGGTGGGAATGATGACGCTGATGTACACCGGGGATCCCTAGGGATGGCTGTACAGCCCTTGAGCAAAAACACCTCAGGGAAGAGGGGTTCCCACTGCCTGTTGGGCTAGAGGGCTTTTAGGAGCTCTGCCGACTGGCGCACCGTCTCGAAAAAGTAATGGACATTGGCCTCTGGAGTGCTTGGGTGGATGCCATGGCCCAAGTTCATGATGTGTCCACGGGATCCGGCTTTTTGAATCACTTCTAGGGTGCGCTGCCGGATGAACTCTGGCGATCCCAGCAACACCATTGGATCCAGATTGCCCTGCACCGCCAGGGATCCCAGGCGGGCCCTGGCCTCTGCCATATCGCTCATCCAATCGAGGCTGAACACGTCGATGCCGGCTTTGCCCACCCGCTCCAGCAAAGCGGCGCTGCCGTTGATGTAGAGGATCAGTGGCACCTGCGGATAGCGAGCTTTCACCTGATCCACAATTTGCTTTTGGTAGGGCAAGGCCCAACACTCGTAATCGACTGGGCTGAGCTGGCCGGCCCAAGTATCGAACAACTGCACCACCTGGGCGCCGCACTCGATCTGGTAGATCACGTAGCGGGCAATGCTGTCGGCCAGCTTGCTCAGCAACTGATGCAGCAATTGCGGCTGTGTAAAGGCCAAGCTTTTGATGTGGGCATAATCTTTGGAGCTGCGCCCTTCCACGGCATAGCAGGCCAGAGTCCAGGGGGAGCCGACAAATCCCAGCAGCGTCGCTTTTCCTTCCACCTCGCGGCGCAGGGTGCTGAGAATGGTCTTGATGAAAGGCAGACTTTCTTCCGGTTCCAGTAGGCGAATGCGCTCAATTTGGGCTTGGGAACGAATCGGCGGGTCGATGATCGGCCCCTGATGCTCCACCAGCTCAAAGGGGATGCCCATGCCCTCAAGGGGGGTGAGGATATCGCTGAACAGGATCACTCCATCAGGGGCAAAGGCCCGAAACGGTTGCAACGAGATCTCGATGGCCAGCTCCGGGATCTCGCAGCGCTGCTTAAAGGTGTACTTGCTTTGCAGCTCGCGGTAGGCCGCCATGTAGCGACCCGCCTGGCGCATCATCCAGACCGGAGGGCGATCCAGCACTTCCCCTCGGGCCGCCCGCAGCAAACGCAAGTGCTCCGCACCGCTGGCTGGGGAGGGGGGGGCGCTGAGCTGAACAGGCGAGTGGGACATAGGAGGGCAATCCGGCTAAAGATCCTTATGAATCCTGACATTGTGGCGACAGCAACCGCAAGTTGGCGGCTCAGGATCCCTGCGGTTTCTTCATCGGTTGCAACTTGCCGTCACTTTTTGTCCTTTTGGCCTCTGGGCTGGGATCCCCATTAAAGTGGACATGAGATAATGACACCTGGCCAGCCTGTTGAAGAACGGCTCGACAAGGATCCCCCCATTGCCGAGTTGAGAGGAAACCCCGCTTGGTTGCCCAAACCTTTAACCTGAAAGCCTACCTGAGCCAGCGTCAGCAACAGGTGGAAGAAGCTCTCTCTGCAGCTTTGGTTCCCGCCTATCCGGAGCGCATTTACGAGGCGATGCGCTACAGCCTATTGGCAGGGGGGAAGCGCCTCAGGCCCATCCTCTGTCTGGCTGCTTGCGAGTTGGCCGGCGGCACTGTGGAGCAGGCTCTGCCTACCGCCTGTGCCCTGGAAATGATCCACACCATGTCGCTCATCCATGACGACTTGCCGGCCATGGACAATGACGACTTTCGCCGCGGCAAACCCACCAACCACAAGGTGTTCGGCGAAGACATTGCCATCTTGGCGGGAGATGCTCTGCTGGCTTTTGCCTTTGAGCACATTGCTAGCCAAACTCAGGGGGTACCGCCGCAGTTGGTGTTGCAGGTGATTGCCCGCATTGGCCATGCTGTGGCGGCAACCGGTTTGGTGGGGGGACAGGTGGTGGATCTGGAGTCGGAGGGCAAGGCCATTTCCCTGGAAACTTTGGAGTACATTCACAGCCACAAGACCGGCGCTCTGCTGGAGGTCTCGGTGGTTTCGGGAGGGATCCTGGCGGGGGGAGATGAGGAGCTGCTGGACCGCCTGAGCCGCTACGCCCGCGATATTGGCTTGGCCTTTCAGATTGTGGACGACATTTTGGACATCACCGCCACCAGCGAGCAACTGGGCAAAACGGCAGGCAAGGATCAAGCTGCCGCCAAAGCCACCTATCCCAGCTTGTTGGGCCTAGAGGCCTCCCGGCAAAAAGCCGAGGAGCTGATTCAATCGGCCAAGGAAACGTTGCGCCCCTATGGATCGCGGGCAGAGCCGCTGTTGGCCCTGGCAGATTTCATCACTCGCCGTCAGCATTAGGACAGGACAAGGGGACAAGTTAGATGGGATCCCTGGAGACCCTGCTCGCATGTCTGTGCTGGAGAGCCGTATGCTGCAACAGTTGATGGCCAATCATGTCCTCTGGGTTGCTTTGCTGGCCAGTGTGTTGGCCCAAGCCATCAAGCTGATCCTTTCCTATGTGCGGTCAGGCAAGGTTAACCTGCGAGTCTTGGTGGAAACCGGGGGAATGCCCAGCTCCCACGCAGCGTTGGTGACGGCTTTGTCCATTGGGGTGGGGATGCAGGAAGGCTGGGACAGCCTGCTGTTTGCCGCGACGGTGGTTTTCGCATTGGTGGTGATGTACGATGCTGCCGGGATCCGCCAAGCCGCTGGAAAACAGGCGCGGGTGCTGAATCGCCTCCTGGAAGAATGGTTTGAAGAAAAGGGCGCCGACCGTTTTCCAGAACCCTACCTGAAAGAATTGCTGGGGCACACTCCCGTTCAGGTCATGGCCGGCGCGGCTTTGGGGGCAGCCTGTATTACATTGTCGTTTGCCCTGGGAGTAAACTGAGAGCCATTGGGGCATGCTAAGGCAGAAGTACCGCGGGGTGGTCATGGCTTCCAGTTCTCAACCTCGTCCGATCCAACGTTGCCCTTCCTGTGGCAAGCCGATCCCAGCCTACCGGTTCAAGTCTCCCTACTGCGACCACTGCGGTTGGCGGGCGGCTCCGGCAGCGCAAACCCCTCAAAAAGGTGGATCCCTGGGCCAGAAAATCGCAGCTCAGGTAAACGGGATCGGATCCCAAGGTCAACGCTTCAAGGTGCCCCCTCTGCTACAGCCGCTGCTGAACTTCAACTTTTACCTCTATCTGCTCTGGGGGATCAGCCCTCTGTTTCCGCTGGTGGTGGATCGACCCCTGCTGGCCGAATCCAACTATCTGCTCCTAATCCCGCTTTTGTTGAGCTGGGGGCTGCTTTATTTGGCGGTGCGAGATCTGCCGCTGCCGGACAATTTGCGGCTGCCGCGCCTGTTGTTGGATGTATCGTTCATCCTGCTGCCCTTCTTCCAGAAAATTAATGTGTCCAAAGCCCCCAACCGACCCTATTGGAATGCTCTGCTGATTTGGGTGATCGGGATCCTGCTGCTTGCAGCCTTGTGGCTTTGGAGCTTCAGCCTGCTCTTGACGGCAGTGACGTTGCTGTTGACCAGCTTTTGCACGCTGCTGTTCTAACCGAGATCCTTGCAAAGAACCTCAATATTTAATATTTAACATTTCATGAGCATTCCTGCTGCCCGTCAACGCTTTGCCCTTGAAATCCAATCGGAGCCCATCGATCTGGGTCGGGCGGCCCTCTGGATTGCCCAAGAAGCCTATCCCGATCTGGAGGTGGAAGAGTATGTGGCCGCTCTGGATGAGATGGCCGCAGAGGTGCAAGAGCGCCTTCCCCCGGAGCGTTATCCCCTGCGGGTCATCAAGATCTTGAATCACTATCTCTTTGAGGATCTGGGCTTTCGTGGCAATCGCGAAGATTATTACGACCCACGCAACAGCTTTTTGAACGAAGTGATCGATCGGCGCACCGGGATCCCGATTACGCTGTCGCTGATCTATCTAGAGCTGGCGCGGCGGATCGATTTTCCCATGGCAGGAGTGGGCATGCCCGGCCACTTTTTAATCCGGCCCCTGTTTGCAGGCGCCGAGATTTTTGTGGATCCCTTTCAGCAGGGGGAGATTTTATTTCCAGAAGATTGTCAAGAGCTTTTGTCGCAAATCTACGGGCCTGGGATCCCTTTCCAAGAACACCACCTACGCCCCACCCCTCCCCGCCTGATCTTGGTACGCTTGCTCAACAACCTCAAGCAAATTTATCTGAGCCGCGCCGAACTGGAACCCGCTTTGGCAGCAGCGGAACGGATCTTGTTGTTGATCCCTGAATCCTTGCCCCACCTAAGGGATCGCGGGCTGTTGTATTATCAGTTGGGCCGTTGGCAGCAAGCCTGCCAGGATCTCAAGCGCTACTTAAAACAGGCGCCTTTCCACCCCGAGATCAATCGCTCTGATGAGCATTTAATCCGGGAAATTGTCGAGAGATTGGAATCTCATCCGGACTCATGCTAGGAGCATGCACAATTGCTCTCAGTTGTGCGTTGTGTAAGTGTGTAAGTTTTGAGCAAGATCTGCCGTCGTTTGCAAGCAAGGCTAGGTTTCTAGCAGGGATCGGAAGCAGCCCTTACCTCTTGGCGCAAAATGGCTTCCACCAGCTTATCTAAAGCCTCTAGATCAGATAGATCATAGTTTTTTTCCCAGAGGATTTGGTTAATGCTGGACTCCTGCTGCAGAGTTAAAACCGAAGATTGTAAAACCTCATCGATGATCTGGCGAATGCTCATCTTAACCTCGCAATCGTGAGAAGAATTGATGGCTTTGGCTCATAAGCCTAGAATGCTGGAAACGCTCTGCGATAGCCATCGTGAGGATCACGTATTTTGACATCAGAATCTGGGGCGACTCATCCAAACCCTTTCGGGGAAATCGCCAATAGTACTTTTACGGACTTGAGCTATGGATGGCGCTGAAGTCTGCGAACTTCTCAGGATCTTCTGAGACAGACCTGCTCCCCATTGAGGGCAGCTTGGGCCTCATCATCTGTTGCGAAGGCGGTGCGAATGATGCGCTCACCGGGATGGCGATCCCCTGCCGAAAGGCCGAGATCCCGCACCACAAATGAGCGCTGGATCCAGCGGTCGAAGCCATCGTAGCGGGGAGAGAAGGCAGTCCGTCCGTGAACGGTGCGGCGATTGTCAATACAGAGCAGATCCCCTGTTTCCAGCTTGATGCCTCGGTAGACAGCGTGGATTCCCTTCCTCAGGGCTTCTAGAGCCAGACTGGCTTCGGGGGTGAGCCCCACCATCAGGTCTTCGTCGTAGTTCCAGAAGGGATCCTCTCGACGGCCATACAACACCGGCAAAATGGGGCCATTGATCAGGGCTTGCCGGTTGCCGAAGGAGTAGTCGATGCCGGTGCGATACAGGGGTTCAAACAGCAGCTCCCGCTCTCGCTCTCCTAGCAGAGGCAGGACATGACGGATGCTGGCGTAGGTGGTTTCCGCCACACGGTCATGGTCGGGGCGCAGGCAAAACAGCAGCAAAAACTCTGGTGAGTAGGGATGAAAAACCGTCTCGCGGTGAAACTGCAGCCGGGTGCGGGATCCCTCGGAAGATTGCACCTCTTCGCTGTCGGGAGTAGGCACCAAGTTTTGAAACAAATCCCCGTTTTTTTCTTGGATGTAGGAGACCAAATGCCCCAAGCGGCTGCCGATCATTGCCAAGCAGCGTTCGCTGACAAAAGTGGTTTTCTCCTCAGAGCGCTGCGCCAGAGCCGGTGTGCGGGTATGGTCTAGTCCGGGATCCACGGGCAAGCCCCGCAGCAGCAGGATCCCTTCCGAATTGGAATACAACTGAAACTCCAGCAAGGCCCGCCGCAGATAACGGGGCAGCTCATCTGCCCGCATCTCGCAGTCCAGGAGAAATTCTTCTGTTTCCCGATAGGGATCGGGCCCAGGTGCCAAAAACAGGTTTATCGTCTTTTCATCAAAGCCCCGACAATCGATCAGCAGGCATCCTTTTTCAAGCTGTGAAGTCTTCATCACGATCCCTCACCACCCACTGCCCTAGTCATAGCAGCCGCAGCAACTTTTGGGCAGGGATCCTACACTCAAAACCCAATCTCGGCGAGTGTAGCGCACTACCCTTCGGTGCTAGAACCTCAGTCTGAGGCGGGGCAGAGTTTTGCCTGCTGCATCAGAAGTTAACTGGGGATCCCCATGTCTGGGCAAGATGTCCATTAGGATGAGTTCCAGGGGCTGGCCAGCGCGGGGAACCGGCGTAAAGTGGGCAAAGTGGGATCTGCCGAGCGCTGGGTTATGGGGAAAGCTTCAACAAACTCGCAGGCGAGGTTGCAACACCATGGCACCAACTTGGCAAACCGATGGGCATACTTGGTTCCTTCTGCCCCCTCAACCCCGCGCCGTCGTTCACTTTCTGGGTGGAGCTTTTGTGGGAGCTGCCCCGCAAGTGTTCTACAGCCGCCTGCTGGAAGAACTGGCCCGTATGGGCATGGCCGTTGTTGCCACCCCCTACACCACCGATATCGATCACGCCCAACTGGCGCTCAACGCAGCCCAATCTTTGCACAGAAGCCTGCAAAGCAAGGGTTTGCTGGAGTTGCCCCTGTTTGGTTTGGGTCATAGCCTGGGCTGTAAGTTGCAGATCCTCTCTTGTCTAGCCGTTCCTTCTCTGGGATCCCGTCGGCGAGGCAATATTTTTCTGGCCTACAGCAACGCTGGGTTGGATCGGGCTTTGCCATTGCTGCGGCTGTTGGCCCAAGCTTGGCCTCAACAACAGCTCGCCGATCTGTGGCGGATGTGGATGGGATCCTCCTCGCCACCTGTGAATCTGTGGTTAGAGTTCGAGCCTTCCCCGACAGAAACCAACCGCTTAATTGAGGAGCAGTATCCGGTTAGACACAACCTGCTCGTAGAATTTCGACAGGATGATATTGACGACATTCCTCTGCTCTACCAACAGCTTTGCCGCAAGTATCAAGGCCACACCGAGTGGCAGCATCTCGAGGGGGATCACCTCACTCCACTGGGTTTTAGCTATCCTTTCCAAGTCGGGGAGGAGTTCAGCCCCATCGATGCTTTTGGACAGTTGATCTACCAGAACCTACTGGCCCCCAATCACCAGATGATTCGAAGCATTCAAGCCTGGCTAGCAACCCAATTGGCCCATTGACATTCTTCCCACGGCTCAAGTCAACGGATTTTTTCACAGCTTGCAGGATTTCTCCCGCTCACTGTTGGCAAGCGGGCGGCAGGTCTTGCTACTCCATCCTTGCGGATGCAGGAGGATGCCATAACCCCAGATACTTTGGCCTTCCATTTCAAACTAGATTGAAACACTCCCTAAGCGTTCTCCGCTGCCGCCCTACCCCCAGCAAGAGAGGGGAGCTAGATGGAAATGTTTCATTCCGGCTTAAAACGACTATAAAAGCTGCGTCACAACCTCGCTAGCGGAGCTACTGCATTGGTGTAGCTCATGACCGCCCATTTACTGATCAAGCCAGCTCAAATCGGAGAGCAGATCTTGAGAGTAGGAAGAGGGGGACTGCGCTTGCAGATGAAACAACATCTGCAGGGTATCGCTCATCAGAAAGTAACAGGTCAAGACGCCGCCGGCAGCCACAGCCACCAGTGTCCCTGCCAACATGCGCGAGAACTCTTGACTCTGAAAAGCCTGCTCCATCAAGCGCAGCGCCCAGAATCCCAGGAGGACAACAATGGCAAGGATGATCAACATATCGTAATTTAATATCGTAATTTATTGTAACAAGCCTGCTGCTCAACGGCCATTGACAGAATTGAATAAGAACATAAGGACTCCCCTTGTCCCTCATGCTCCATGACTCTGAGTCAGTGTACAGAAGGGCTTGGCGTGCCTGGATTTGCAGCCCTTTTCGGTTGCCCTTGCTGCAGGCCATGAGCACAAAAGGGATCCCACCAGCGAAGATTGCAGGTTGGGCCGGCGTTCAAGCGGGCTACAGCCGACGCCCGTTATCGGAAATGCGGGTGGATCAGGAGCTGATGTGGCTGATTCAGGTAGGGCTGTTGCGACGGGAAGTGGATGGGCAGGGGATCACCGACCGGTACCGTCTGGCACCTCTGGGTCGGCAGTTGTTGCAAGATCTGGAGAGGGATGAAGCTTTTGCCGGGATCTCGGCAAGCTGGGCAGACCACCTGCAGAATAGGCTGACCCGCTGGCGGCTGCTCCCCTGAGGATCCCCTACACTGGATCCAACTTTCAACGCCGCTCTCGAGGGGGGATATGGTACGGCCAAGGTTGATGCGTGTGCCCGGATCCCTGGCACTCCAACGTCCACTCCAAACCTCTTTGCAGCGGCGCAGCCAAGCAATTAACCGGCGCAGCAAGTCTATCTACCGCAAAACCCGCTCCCTCTACCGACGCAACTTGCCCCTTTATCTGCGCAATTTGCTGTTGCAATACCGCACCAGCCTTATCTACAACCTCAAAGCCAGGCCTGTCAGCAGAACCCGTCGAGGATAGCAAGCCCCCCTCTGGATCCCAGCACAACAGTCTTCACCCCGTCAGAGTTGGTGATGGAGATTGTCCACCCCCAAACCTGTGTAACCCCGTAGGAGGGGTACTTCTTGCAGGAGACTATTGGATTGTGAAGCGGCCAACTCCCACCTTCTCGCCGTTGACATGAATCTCGACGCGGTAGCGCCCGGTGTAGGGTTGGCTGAAGCTCAAATAGCCTTGCACCGTGTCGCCGGGATCCCAGGGAACATCGAGCCTGCGGATCAGTTGCTCGCCCCCGGCTTCTCCGCCCTCGTAGTACCAGAGTATCTCCACCTTGGCGTTGGCAGGAAGGTTGCCCACTGGCAAGATGGCCCAGATCAACGTGTCGGTGGTCTTGAACTCGGTTGTGGCCTCGCCAGGGCTGCCGTCCCCCCGACCTCGGTACAGGCCGATTGTCTTCAGCCCCGCCCCTTTGGGGATCTCTCCGCTGTAGGCACGGGCATCTGCTTGCGCAGCCTGACCCAGGCGATCCAGCTCAGCCAGCAAATCTTCCTGCTGCTTCAGGGCATCGGTTGCTTCCTGCAGCCACTGGGCGATCTGCCGCTCTGCGGTTGGGGCTTCCGAAACCGGGGAAGAAGGCTGTGCAATCGCCCCGCTGAGGTTGCGAATGGGAAAACCGTAAACTACCCGGCTCCGACCGCTAAGCGGTACGGAGCGGGCTTTCAGTAGCCCTGGGCCTGCTCTGCTCTACCAGAGAACAAAACAAGCCCGGACCTCTAGGCTGGTTTACGACAGCCCCCAAAAGCGCAATCACATTCGCACCATTCAAATCCGCATCCCCTTCCCATCCACAATGCCCACACTTGAACGACTTGCCACTGCGATAGGATTGCGCAGGGTCGAGATGGATGTGCAAACACCGGTGGCAGGTCTGCGACGTGTAGGCAGGCGGAACAAGAATCAGAGAAACCCCTGCAACCCTCGCCTTGTATTCCAGAAACTGACGTAGTTGGTAGAACGCCCAACTGTTGGCCCTGCGCCGTTCGGCTTTGCTGCGGGGTTGTTGATTGACTCTTTCCCGGATCCCTGTCAGGTCTTCCAGGGCGATAGCGCTGTTGGTAGCCTTTGCCCTGGAGACAATAGCTTTAGAGATGCGATGATTGACCCACGTTTGAAAGCGTCTCTCCTTGCCAGACAGCCGTTGCAGCAGTTGACGGCATCTGCGCCGCGAACTGCGTGTGCCCTTACTGGCTTTGCGTTGGAGTACCGCCCTCAACCGGGAGTAGTGATCTCGGACTCTGTTCAACTGCTGTCCATTCCAGTTGTCCCCCTCTGACGTATGGGCAATATCTGTCCTTCCAAAGTCCACCCCGATCACCTTGTCGGTATCTTGTTGCTTGGGTGGTTTTTTCTCTACGCAAATCTGGATGTAGTAGGAGCCATCTTTGCGCTTGACCAGGGTGGCAGATTTGGGGTTGGAACCAGCCAGCATTCCCCTCTGGTAGTTGCCAATGGCCAGTTCAAAGCGTTCTCTCCCTTCCACCGTGGTCAGCGACACCGTCCAGTCTTTTTGACGGAACGAAAAGATGCGAGCGTCGTAGGTAACAAAGCCGCTCTTAAACTCCTTGACGGGACGCTTTTTCTGCTTAGCCACTTTGCGGGAACCCGCTACCCGTCTGCACACCTGTTGAGCCAAGTTACTGGACAAGCCAAACCGGGCTCGAATCTCGTAGTAGCAAAGGGATTGGAGTTTGACTGCGTTGACTACTTTTTCTGGTGTGTTTTGGTTGACCCAGTTCAATGCCTGTACAAAGGCATCCATCGTCGCGTCCAATTTGGCGGCTTGCGACGGGGACACCTTGAGCTTGCAGGATATGGTCAGGACTTGGCTCATAAGTTCATTGTACTTCATCAAAGCGCATTCCTCCCGGCACTGACCCTACGGGTACAGTGCGGGGCTCCTGCGATTTCTAGCTGAGCTGTCCCCACCTCGCTGCCCAGTAAGTTCAGCCAGCGGCTTCGCACTTCGGACGTCATCTCTGGCTTTGCGGCATAGGCAATGCGCACACTGCCGCTTGGGCCTCGGGTGATCCGGCCAATCTCATGTTCCTCAACTCCACTCACCGTTCCACGACAGCCAGCACTGCGAAACTCGTAGAGCACATCTTCTTCGCTCTCCCGATGGAACTCCCAAGTCGTTTGGGGGCAGCTAGCCAGGATGTTGTCCCGCATGTGGTTGGCAAGAAAGCGCGGCGATCCCTGGACATGAACGTCCATGACGGAGAGCATTTCTCTCCAAGAGGCCAAGCTCTCTCCAGGCCGTATGAGAAGGGTTAGAGTAAGCCCTTCTAGGACTTGATGATCGGCGAAAACCCATTCCCCCGAATCCCCTTCGATAACAACGTTTCCCGAGGGGCTGATGAAAGCGGATGCAAACAGCAGGCCGGCAAAAAGATTCAACACAATGCCCTTCCTTATCCTGGGATTTGCACTTGAAAATGAGATAGGACGACTTTCAAGCCGCTCACTGGGCAAGCAAAGAAGGGCTGGACAAAGAGGCTAGAGTCTTCGTCGTTGCCGTTTGCAAGGCTCACCTCAGGAAAATCTCGATAGATCCCTACAGCTTGATTTTGCTGACCTTACCAAAACGTCAATTGACCCCCCCAAAACATTGACCAGCCTAGCACAATTGAGCTCAATTCTGAACCTCACTTTGCAGAAATGCCGTGTTTTTCTGATGAGTATATCCATTTACATTGAACAGATATCAGCCTGTTCGTTCAGAAACCTCATGGCAATTGAAAGCTGGTTACTGTAGTAAGTCACTGCGGCCAACTGAAGAGGAGATCTTTCCGATGATCAACCAGTTATCCCCCAAGGTCTCCAGTCGGGGCTCCACCAGTTGCCAGCTCTGGTTTACATCAGGGATCCCCTCCCCTGCTACCGGGGTTGGCGCAGCGGCTCCGCCTAGGATCTTGGGAGCGATGAAGGCGGCTACTTTCTGGATCGCCCCATCTTTGAGGGCTGCCCAGGCCAGCGTGCCCCCGCATTCCCAGAGGGCACTCAGACACCCCCGCTGAAAGAGCACCTGTGCCGCCCGCGAGGGGGTTACTTGGGGCAGATGCAGCAGCTCCACCCCCTGCTTGGCCAGGGATCCCCACAAAGGATGGGTTGCCACAGCTTCTGTGATCACCAACGTCGGCGCTTCTTCCACCTGCCACAGATGGGCGACGGGAGGTAGGTTCAGGGAACGGCTGAGGACCACCCGCAACGGCTGGGATCCCTGCAACTCCGCCAGGCGACAGGTGAGGCGCGGGTTATCCTGCCAAACGGTTCGGGATCCAACGATGACGGCATCATGCCAGGCCCGCTGTTGGTGTACCCACTGCCGCGCCGGAGAGTTGCTGATCCAGCGGCTGTGGCCGGTGGCGGCGGCGCTCTTGCCATCCAGGGTCATGGCGTATTTCAGCAGGCCGAAACACTGTTGCCGCACAATGGCGAAGGCAAACCCCTCGTTCAGCTCCTGGCACTCCCGCTCCAGCACTCCCACCGTCACGTCGATCCCCGCCTCCTGCAGGCGTCGGATCCCTTTGCCGGCCACCAAGGGATTGGGATCCTGCATCCCCACCACAACCCGCCGGATCCCGGCAGCTAGGATGGCCTCGGTACAGGGAGGGGTACGGCCATAGTGGTTGCAGGGCTCCAGGTTGACGTAGAGCGTTGCCCCTCTGGCCAGGGATCCCGCCTGTTGCAGAGCCAACACCTCCGCATGGGGCTGCCCTGCCCCCGGATGAACGCCTTCCCCCACCACCCGATCCCCCTGCACGATCACGCAACTCACCCGCGGATTGGGAGAGGGACGCTGAGGTGTAGAACGGGCCAGGGATAGACACCGTTCCATCCACTGCTGATCCGAGATCACAAAATGGGCATCCAATCCAGAGTGGCTCAAAGCAGTGACAAGGCTGCCAGCTTGCGGTTGAAAGCTGCAATTGCCTTGGATTCTAGCTCTACCACCTGCAATGCGTAGTCGCGGGCGCGGGCCTTTTGTTCGTTGCTGACAATCTCTCCCGAACGCAGGCGATCCAACAAATCGAAGGGATCCAACACCTCATCCATCGGGAAGCGGCCCAGATGAATCATGATCGGCAGGCATATTCTTCGCCAAGAATCAGAGCGGAAGTGAGCGTGGGTGATTCCCTCTCTCCCAGCTTGAGGGTGGGACGAGCCTTGCGGCCAACCACCACCTGGCGATGGGTCTCGATCACTGCTCTGGCCCGATCCAGATCTTGATTTTTCCAATCCACAGCCAGCCTGAGGCGGTGGGCGATGAAATCCGCAGTGGCGATGTAGAGGAGAGAGGGATCGATGAAAGCATAAGCCCGCGTCTGGGCAGTTGACGCCACCGTTGCACAAAACGCCGGGAAGGTGAGGGTGCCAGAAGTCCCCGCATCCACCACCGTGGTCACCCCTGAGCGGATCCCCGCCTCATCCGCAGGCAAACAAAAATCCCCCACCGACGTGAAAACCCAGTTGCCCGATTTTGTCCAATCCCTGGTCGGGATCCAGCAGATGTGCGTTGATAAACAGGGTGGCAGCCACCAGAACTCCTGTCAACAAGGCGTTAGACCGGTATTGCGGCAAGGTAAAACACTTTTTTCTTGCAATTTGTAGGCTCAACTACAAAATCCGACGCGGAGAAGACCGCAATCTGAGCGTGATACCTGCTACATCTGCCGTTTCGACAAACAGGCTCTAATATTGGGATGGTTATTCTAGGAGCTGCCTTCATGACCTCTTCCCCCCACCTGACCGCTGCAGAGGGGGCAGCGGGTTCTGCCAACGGGCTGAAGGAGGCATCCCTGTTTGGGGAACGGGATCCCTTGGCCCATTCCCTTCAAGTCAACGAAGCCTTCAACCGCAGGAACAACCTGTTGAACCGTCGCCTGCAATTGGTGGAAGAACTCTGGGAATCGGTGATCCTGCAGGAGTGCGGTCAGTCTCTGGTGGATCTGTTGCAGCGACTGCGTTCCATGTGTTCCCCAGAAGGACAAGCCCTGGAGTACCCGATCCCAGAGGTACTACAAATTATCGAGTACCTCAGCCTCGACGCCACCATCCAAACGGCGCGCGCCTTTGCCCTCTTCTTCCAGTTGATCAACATTGTTGAACAGCACTACGAACGGGCAGAAGACTCGGACATGCGCATGGTGGATAGCCAACAACGTACCGTGCGAGAAAACGAAAAATTTGAACGGCTGTTCCCTTACCTGCGGGCTCAAGGGGTGCCGCCGGGCCTACTGCGCAGATTGCTGGAGCAGTTGCACATTCGCATGGTTTTTACCGCCCACCCCACCGAGATCGTCCGCCACACCATCCGCGAGAAGCAACGAGCTTTCTCTCGCTTGCTCAGCCAACTGGATTGGGCAGAACAAACCCAGCCTTTGCAGGCCCAGATGATAAAAGAACAGATGGCGGAAGAAGTCTTGCTTTGGTGGCGCACCGACGAGTTGCATCAGTCCAAGCCGACTGTTTTGAACGAGGTCGATTACACTTTGCACTATTTTGAAGAGGTGTTGTTTCAGGCCATCCCCCTGCTGCACGAGTACCTCAGCCGCAGCCTGAAAAAAGCTTTTCCCAGCGTCGAGCCACCGCCGGCAGGATTTTGCAACTTCGGCTCGTGGGTAGGCGGGGATCGGGATGGCAACCCTTCCGTTACCGCCGATGTGACTTGGCAAACGGCCCGCTATCAGCGCAACCTCATCCTGGGCAAGTACATCGAATCGGTGAAGGCTCTCACCAAAACCTTGAGCATTTCCCTGCATTGGGGGGATGTGGACAGCCAACTGCTGGATGCCCTTGAGCAGGATCACCGCCTCATGCCCGAGGTTTACGAATCGTTTTCGCTGCAATATCGCCAGGAGCCTTACCGCCTCAAGCTCAGCTACATTCAGCGGCGGCTGGAGTTGACGCGGGAGCGCAACCGCAACTTGGCCGACTCCGCTTGTTTGCCCACCCCTCCCCCTGTGGACAACGCCTATGCCAACGCGGAAGAATTCCTGGCCGACTTGCAGCTTATCCAGAAAAGCTTGAAAAACAGCGGCCTTTCCTGCCGTCAGTTGGATCATCTCATTCAACAGGTACAGGTGTTTGGCTTTCACCTGGCCCATCTGGATATCCGCCAAGACAGCAGCTACCACGAAGCCGCTCTCACGGAGATTTTCGAGTACTTGCGCATTTTGCCGCGTCCCTACAACGAGATGACGGAAGAGGAAAAAACCGCCTTTCTCCTGCAGGAGCTACAAACACGTCGGCCTCTGATACCGCTGGAGATCGCCTTTTCCGAGAAAACGGCAGAGCTGATCGCCACCTTTCGCACCCTGCGCCGCATGCAGCAGG
This sequence comes from Thermostichus sp. MS-CIW-36, assembly GCF_054059035.1. Lineage (NCBI taxonomy): Bacteria > Bacillati > Cyanobacteriota > Cyanophyceae > Thermostichales > Thermostichaceae > Thermostichus > Thermostichus sp. MS-CIW-36. Next base: position 196,236 of record NZ_JBSSBR010000001.1, on the reverse strand, counting down.
AATTCGGCTTGGCCATTTGCCAAACCTATGTGATCAGCATGAGCCGCCAGTTGAGCGACCTGTTGGAGGTGCTGCTGATGGCCAAGGAGGTGGGGCTCTACGATCCCATTAGCGGTCGCGGATCCCTGGCGGTGGTGCCGCTGTTCGAGACCGTCGAAGACCTGAAGCGGGCCCCGGAAGTTTTGCGGCAGTTGCTGGAGATCCCTTTCTATCGCCAGTACTTGGCTCAGCAGGGAAATCTGCAGGAGGTGATGCTGGGCTACTCCGACAGCAACAAAGATTCCGGCTTTTTGAGCAGCAACTGGGAGATTTACAAAGCTCAACAACGCCTGCAGACGGTGGCCGAATCCTATGGCGTGAAGCTGCAAATCTTCCATGGCCGGGGTGGTTCGGTGGGCCGTGGGGGGGGCCCGGCTTACGAGGCCATCTTGGCTCAGCCAGGGCGCAGTGTGGGGGGCCGCATCAAAATTACCGAACAGGGAGAGGTGCTGGCCTCTAAGTATTCCCTCCAAGATCTGGCCATTTTTAACCTAGAAACCGTTACCAGCGCTGTGATCCAGGCCAGCCTGCTGCGCACCTACCCCAACGACCTGCACGAGTGGTCGCGCCTAATGGAATCCTTGGCGGATCGCTCCCGGCAGGTGTATCGCAACCTGGTCTATGAGCAGGAAGGTTTTGTGGAGTTTTTCCACGAGGTCACCCCCATTGAAGAGATCAGCCAACTGCAGATCAGCTCCCGTCCTGCCCGCCGCAGCGGCAGCCAGAAGGATATTGGATCCCTGCGGGCCATTCCCTGGGTATTTAGTTGGACGCAAAGCCGCTTTCTCCTGCCGGCCTGGTATGGAGTTGGCACCGCCCTACAGGAATACGTGGCCAAGGGCGAGCACAACCTCAACCACCTGCAGCACCTGTATCGCGAATGGCCTTTCTTCCGCATGGTGATCTCCAAAGTGGAGATGACCTTGGCCAAGGTGGATTTGCAAATAGCGCGTCACTACGTGCGGGAGATGAGCTCTCCAGAACGTCTAGAGCGGGCGATGGAGCTGTTTGAGTGTATTGCCCAAGAAATGCACCGCACCCGCACAATAGTGCTGCAGATTACGGGTCACAGCGAACTGTTGGAGAACGACCCTTATTTGAAGCGCTCGGTGCAGTTGCGCAACCGCTCTATTGTGCCCCTCGGCTTTATCCAAGTCTCCCTCCTCAAGCGCCTGCGAGAGCATCAGGGATCCCGTACCGGGAGAACGCGCTACAACCGAGCTGAACTTCTGCGTGGAGCTTTACTTACCATTAACGGCATTGCCGCCGGGATGCGCAACACAGGCTGAGGGATCCAACCGGATTCACCACACCTCCCAAGCAAGGCTGGCGCTGTCCCTATTGAGTTTCAGAGCAGTGTCGAGAGCTTATCAGAACAGATCGTCATCGTACTCTTCTGGCTCCACTTCTACTGGCTCTACTTCGACAACGCGGCGGGAAGGACGGCGGGGAGGTTCATCCGCGTAGCTTTCCCCTTGGTCTTGGGGCAGCCGTGGGGGACGGCGGCGGGTAGCTGTACCTGTGCTGCGCTCTTCCTGCACATCCACATCCTCTGGATACTCTCCGGCAGGGCGACGGGGGCGACGGGCCTCTGGCGGCGGAGCCGGCTCATCGTAGTCGGTGTCCTGACGCGGGCGGGATCCTGGTTCCTCGTAATACTCATCTCCTTCGGGTCGGCGGCGTGGACGCACACGGGTATCGCCGGTCAGTTGGGGCCTGGGGCGACGGCTAGGATCTTCACCACTGCGCCCAGGAATGGAGCGACTGTAAGAGGATGTATCGCGGATACGGGATCCCTCGGCTCGAGTGGAAACCGTGCGTCCTTGGGCATAGCCATCCGGGGGATAGGTGCGGCTGAAGCCTTGCCGCCGAACGGTCGGACGAGCCCCGCCCACCTGCCGTGCTTTTTCGCTTAAGAGAATCCGCAAACGGAAGGTTTCGATGGCAAACCAGCCGGCCATCACCGCCAGCAACACCTGCGCAAAGAACAGCAACGGGATGAGCCGCTGACCTTCCAAGAGCAAGCAGACGGAATAGATCAGGCCCATCGTGGCAAAAATCACGTCATACTCAGCGGAGGCCTCTCGCTTGATGAACCGAACCGCGAAGATGGCTCCACTGGCAATAGCCACCAGCGCTGCCATCAAGAAGTAGGGGCTTTGGGTGAGAAACATGCCAGGGATCCCTAAACGATGAAGACGGGAGAGCGTTGAGCCTTATCCATTCCACAGCCGATCCTAACATTGATCCTCCCAATGGCACGGACAACGAAGCCCAGGTTTGGGTCTAGGGACGGGATCCCTCTTGAACAAAAGGGATCGGTGCTAAAATCGGCAGCATCTTCCTGCATGTTCCATGTTGTATCTGGCACGGGTACACAAAAAAGGTCTCTTCGGCCAGGGGGAGCTGCAGCTCTTGGCCCGGCAGGCCGAGGGTGGGGTTTGGACGCCGCTGCGCCAGCCAGAATGGGTCACCTGCAAAGAGGCTGGCCCTTACAACATTGGGGTGTTGCTGCTGGTTGAGCTTTCAGAAGAGCGGCAGGTACAGCGGGTGGAAGAGGCAGCCATGAAGCTGGTGGAGATGCTGCACAACCTATCTCAAAGCCGCAGTCTGGTGGATCTGTCGGAAATCGAAAGCTGGCGGCAATCCTTGACTCGGCAAAGCCAGGAGCTGAGCCGTCGCGAAGCAGAGGTAGCCGCTCGCCAAGAGCAACTGCAACAGTGGGAAAACCGTCTGCGAGAAAAACTATCCTCCTGAGTTCTCAAACTATAGTCGTTTCGGGTTAGGGTGAGACGCCTGGGCTATCTCGCCCCTTACAGTCAACATTGGGTCATGGGTTTAGTGTCCTGGTTTGAATTGAAATGACCATACTCTTGGGCTAAGTTGGGCTAAGTGCATCTGTGAGTGAATCCAGATCAAGGCGGCTGGGATCGCCAAATCCGTAGTTATAAGACCTGAATCAACTTGGGTTGAGACATTCTCTTCCCCCAAAATAAGCAGGGAAAAACCAGAATCGATTGCGCTCCCTATTGCCCAAGGCGATAGGTTGTCCCGTTGCTGTTCGATTGCTGTGGCTACGCTGCCGTATTGGTGCTGTACGACCTCAATCAAACTGCGCTGAGATCTGGCCTTAACTCGCGGGCACCTCGCAGATAAACATGCTGCATGTCCGCTTGAGCAAGTGGAGTATTCAACTGGATCAAAACACGAATACAACGGGGTAAGTCGCTGCTCACCTCCATCTGTTGTACATCCAACAGAGGCACCGACTCCCAGCCAGGGCGACGACGGGCAAATTGGGCAGGAAAAGCTGCATTTAAATCAGGAGTAACAGAAAAAATAACGCTGACCAACTCAGCCGGATCGAAGGCGTTGCGGTGCTCTAGCGTATCCAGCAGCTCAGCCACCGCCGCGCCAATGGCCTCGGCACTGTTTGTAGGTACGGTGATGGCTCCCCGAATTGCTCTGACTCGCCACCCCAATGGCCACACCCTCGTGCGCTTGAGCTCGCCTCGCTTCCAGAAAATTATACAGACTCATCTCTACTGGGATCCCATCCCTCTGGGGAAAACCAGCCCCCATCGCCTAGCTGGGCTGCAGGAGCTTTTCCAGGATCTGCTCGTGGCTGAGGCCGGAGTCCACCCAGGCTTCTCCCTCTTTGAGGCGGGCAGCAGCGGTTACGACAAACAAATTGCTCTTCGCTCCCAAAGCCTCGCTGGCGGTTTGCACGCAGAGCAAATCCTGGCCGGTTAGCTGGCTAAACCAGGTGGCCAACAGCCCTGCCTCCAAAAAGCCCATCGGACGCTTGAAATGGGGAGGGGTGACAGCAGCGAAGGGGGAATTGCGAATCGACACCACCAGGACTCCCTGATCTTTGTAAGTCCAGTCGATCTCGATCAATCCCCAGCCATGAGTTTTCCAAGCTTGTCTCAGACTTTGCAGGAAAAGGCCCATCTCCAGCTCGGCCAAAGGCTTCTGGTAGTAGTCGGAGAGTTCTTGGGCAAAACGGCGGAAAAACTCCTTGCCCCACATCCGACCACAGTTGCGCAATACCAAACGAGCAGCCTGGCCAGTCTCGTATTCCAGGCCCGTGTAGATGCCCCGCAGCAATGCCTCTGGAAGGGCCAAGAGACGCTCACCGTGGCGACTTTCCAGCAAGCCCGATTCCAAATCGCTTCGCAGATAGGCGCTGGGTGCATAGTAGTTGGCCAAAACAGGCGTATAGGGATCGAAGTTGACTGAGCCATTGGAGATAGAGCTGGTGCCGTTCATAAGGGATCCCCTGGTTATCCAATCCAAGTCGTTATTGAGCTCTAAGCATCCAAATAGGAGCAGGGTGCAGTTGACAGTTCGTTGGTTGTTGAGCTGGGAGAACGGTTGTTTACGCTCCAAATCTTATGGCGATCCCTCCAGCAATTGAATACCCCTTGGGCAGATTTACTACAACGCTAACATTAACTCCAACGACACTGAAGTCTCCGGCTAGTTGAGATAGAGCGCTCTAGCACCGAAAAATGCAAAAAGCAAAAAAGTATCTAGCTCTAAAACAGCAAGGCCACCTGTACCTGGGTGATTAAGGGGCGGATAAACTCCAACTCTCCAGGGGCCAGATGGTCTCTCAGCTCCTGCTGGAAAATCCGATAGGCAACCTCATAAACCCTCTGCAGCCCGTACAGGCGCACCTCTTCTTCCATCCACTCGATCAGCCGCTCCTTCAGGAGGTTTTCGTCCTGCAGCAACATGGCCATAGCGCTGTGACGCAGCAGCAACAGCAGGTGTCGCCGGCACAGATCCAACACTTGGGGAGAAAGGTCGGGCATCTCCTTTTGCAGGGCATCTAGGGTTTTGCTCACCACCTGGCTCTCCCGTTCCCGCAAAACTCGGTACACATGTTGTCGTTTTGGCCAGCCGAGAACATAGGCCTTCAGATGCTCCAGCTCCTCTGGCTTGAGGTAGCGGGCTTCCGACTCGATCAGCATCTGCTCCAAGGGGCTTACCATCTCGCTTCTTCCGGATGTCAGTGGGTGCTAGGAGACTCAAAACAAGCTGAACAGATCTGCCAAGGTGATCTGTTCTTCTGCCGGCTCGGGTTCTGGTGCTGCCGACAGGGATCCCAGAGAATGCGCGGCCAAACTCAGGGGATCCCCCGCCCAGGGGATGGAACCAAAATGCTCCCGCACTTGCAGAAAAGGCATTGGCAGAGAGCGCATCTGTAGGGGGCGGTTATCCCAATTTAGACGGGCAAAAAAGCTCTGCACCGAATCTTCTAAAGCAATCTTCCAGGTCATGCCTTGGCTACTCCCTGGCCTGAACGCAATTTTTGGGCAATTTCGCTGGCACTGGCCCCTTCGTTTAGCCAGAAGGCAGCCGCATCGATGCGATCTTTGCTGCCGAGCAAAAACTTGCAGTAGCTTTCTCCCATGGAGTAGCACTGGATCTCGATGCAGTTCAGTTGCCGTTCCACCATGGTGCTAAAAAAGCCGGCAAACAATCCGGCGTAAAGATGACAGACAGGTTTGCCCACATCCCCCAGGGTGCGGGCCACGGCGGAGTCAAAGAGGTTGATGAAAATAAACCCTTGCCGCCGACTCTCGGTTTCTACCTCCCAGCGCCCCCATCCTTGCGAGGTCAGAGGCCACCACCAGGTTTCCAAGAGAAACATGAGATTACTCTGCTTGGGCTGGCGCCGATATTCCTCCTCAAACCAGCGGGAAAAATGGAGGGCATCGTTGCGTCCCCACTCTCGGCCAATGGTGTACATCAGAGAAGCCGAGGCATCTCCCACTTCTTCCTCCAGGCCCTGCTGTAAACCCAGGATAAAGTCTTCGCTCACCAAGACATTGCGGGCGCCCGTCCAGTCCACAAGGGATCCCTGGGAGAGATTAAAGCGGAAAAAGTCTTCGCGGCTGTAGTGGTTATGCCGTTGGGCGGCAGGCTGAAGAGGTATCTCAATGGGGGTAGTCGTCATGGTTGGGTGAGGAGAGATCAGATTTTTTAACACTCCTTATCATACCCTTCTTAATTGGCATTTTTACCAAAAAACTGGGTCTAAAGCCTCGTCCTCAAGGCCTACGGCCCGCTGACGCAGTTGCAACAGCGTTGCGGAGCAATGGGGGACGGCTTTGGGATAGACTCAGGGCGACGGCAGGGTAGTCAACCGCTCCAAAAACCCAGCAGGAGTGGGTCAACTGGAGAAAACTGCCCTCAGAGGGAGACAGAAAAGCCCTGAGTTGTTGTAAAGATTTATTCAAAAATTGGGAAGAAGAGCTGTACAGGGATCCGGAGCAGTACTTAAGACTGAGGCCTGACCTTGATGAAAGCAATGGCAGACCGCCACAGCAGCGACTCCCGCCCCTCGGCATCGGCTAAACAGAGGCAATCGGGATCCTGCCAGCGCAACTGGCCGACGAAGACATCTCCGGTATTGAGTTTGACCTCGAGGGTTTCCCGATCCTTGATGACCTTCTGCAGGCGACGCACGCTCGGGATCCCGGTGTTGAAATCGGTCACGACAGCCCTATCAGCCAGCGAGAAACGGTATGTCAGCAAGCCCACTGCCCCCAGTATAGGGGATCCCTGCCGCTTCCCACTGCCCCTCCACCACACTTCCACAACTTGGGCTCAAAACTCGCCCTCATCTTTGCCCATTTTTTCTGCTGGCGAGTACTATGTAGGGGGGATGGCGCTTAGAAAAGCGGTAAACCTTTCGAGTTCGCCGTCTTTTTTAAGCGAATCTACGGGTGTTCTCCCCGAAAAAAGCCAGCACAATAGGGCTAGGGTGATAGAGGGTGCGGCTGTCGCCCTAGGGAAGGTGAATCCTCAGCTGGGATCCCTTTTACATGCCATTTTGCCGCCGAGTTGTCTGTCCTTTTCAACCCTCATCAGTATCAGCAGTATCAGTGCAGGAGAGATCGTTATGGCAGTAGAGAAAGTGAACTCCTCGTCCAGCTTGGCCGAAGTGATCGATCGCATCTTGGATAAAGGTATCGTGGTCGATGCCTGGGTGCGGGTTTCTTTGGTTGGGATCGAGCTGTTGGCCATTGAAGCCCGCGTCGTTGTGGCTTCTGTGGAAACCTACCTGAAGTACGCTGAGGCTGTGGGTCTGACGGCTACTGCTGCTGCTCCTGCCGTCTAAATCTGCCTAACCAAAATCACTCAACCAAGGAAAGTGCCCACAACCCTCTCGCCTTGAGCATCGCAATGGTTGGATGAGTTATGCTCTCTGGGCGGAGGCGTAGGAAGCTAGCCGTCGGAAAGCGAGGCAGGGATCCACCGCCGGTCTCTGCCTTGCTTCTGCGGGTTTTGTTCGAGGATTGAGTCTTGCAGCCGCACTGAGCTACAGGTTGGCAGTGCCATCGAGTTGGGAACAGGCAGAGAAGCTGTATCCACCCAAGCATTGAAAACGACGTGAGGGATTGGAGATCATGAGTTTGCAGGAACAATGGGCCATGGCCCGCAGCCGGCGGGTGGCTCAGAATCGAAGTTTGTTAAGCCGATCCCGGCAGCAGCGCCTAGAGCAGCACCAAGCCCTGATGGTTGAGCTGGGGCAGCGCCGCCAGCAACGACAAGAAGCACTACGGCACCAGACGGAGCAAACCCGCAGCCAATTGCAGAAACTGAGGCAGGAGCGGGCTGTGAGGCGATCCCTGGACGAATGCTCCCGTTCGGAAGCGGCGGCTCAGCGGGCCAAGTCGGTGGCAAAGAGTCTGGCTCGCCTGGAGCAGGAACGAGCTGCTCAATTGGAAGTCAGCCGGCAGCAATTGCAGGCTTTCCGGGCTAACTTGACTGCGGCTGTGGAGCATTTGCTGAGCACCTATACGCAGGCTCGGCAGGCGATGGCCGACAAAACTCAGCAAGCGCGGCAGTCTTTTTGCGCCGATTTGCGGCAGTGGGTACAGGCTCTCCGGCAAATGGCTCGACAGGAGCTGGCTCAGATGGCTCAGGAACAGCAAGCCCAGGCCCAGGCCCTGCGGGGATCCCTGGCCACTTTCCGGGCGGAGTTGCATAAGCAGGTGTGGGGCAATGGGATCCCTGACCTCATCCCAGAACCTGAAGTCTCCACTTCCAGTGCAAGCTCTAACAGTGCCGTTGCGACTGCCGGTGAGACTGCTTCCGACTCAACGCCTGTAGCCGAAGACCAAGCCCCGGTGGAGCCGCCTGCTCCCGTCTCTGTTCCCCAGCCCCAGCCCTCGGAGGGTTTAATAACGCCTGAACCCCCTGAAGTTCCGCCTACTGTTGAGAAACAGGTGGATCCCATCCTTGACTATGTCAACAAGTATGTGAGTGATCTACAAGCGCAGGATCCCAACTTGACCCTGCTGCAGGTAATTGGGGATCGGGAACGGGTGCGGGATTTGTTGGCCCGCGGCGCGGTGGATCTGGGGTTGGATCCCTCGGAAATCTTGGCTACGCTGCGGCGCATGGTGTCGGGGGCGGTCGCAGTTTAGTTGTGCCGAGCGCAGGAAGAACATCCGGGCTATAGTCAAGGCAAAGGAGTCTAGGGCAGCAAAGAGGTTGAGTATCTCCATGGCCACGGTTCTGCAGGCGCGTCCCCGCCAGTTCGTGAACACCCCCTACATTGAGCGGATTACCCGCCGCGCTTTGCGCTATTTGCAATCGGGCTTTGCGGTGCATTTGCGGGGGCCTTCGGGTACGGGCAAAACCACTTTGGCGATGCATCTGGCCAGCCTGCTGGGCCGCCCCATCATGCTGATCTATGGGGATGACCGCTTCGATTCTTCCGACCTCATCGGGGGGCGCACCGGTTTTACCCATCGGCGGGTGGTGGACAACTTCATTCACTCGGTGGTGAAGACGGAGGAGGATGTGCAGCAGCGCTGGGTGGATGCCCGCCTTACCTTGGCTTGCCGAGAGGGGTTTACCCTCATCTACGACGAGTTCAATCGCTCCCGCCCTGAGGCCAACAATGCTCTCCTGAGTGCCTTGGAGGAGAGGCTGCTGGTGTTGCCGCCGGACAGCAACCGCTCGGAATATCTGCGGGTGCATCCCCAGTTCCGGGCCATTTTTACCTCTAACCCGGAGGAATATACCGGGGTTCACAGGGCCCAAGATGCGCTGCTGGATCGGATGATCACCATCGATATGGGGGAACCGGACATCGAGACCGAAAAAGAAATCCTCACCTCGCGAATAGGCTTATCCGGCCCCGATGCACTCAAGATCGTCCACATTGTGCGGGCTTTTCGCCGCAAGCTGGATCTGACGCGCCACCCCAGCCTGCGCAGTTGTCTGATGATCGGGCGCATTGTCAAGGAACATGAGCTGGCAGTTAGCAAAGAGAATGCCGATTTTCGCGCTTTGTGTGCGGATGTGCTGTTGCCGCGAGCCGGCAAGCGCTATGAAGAGGGATCCCAGCTGCTGAATTATCTGCTAGACCAACTGCCTGGCTGAGTCTTTTGCCTGTTGGTACACTTTGGAGGTCGATTAACCCTGTGCCGATTAGCTCTCAACCCTTGACCACGGCTACTCATGGCTCCTCGCTGGCCGATGTGCTGGAGCGGGTGCTGGACAAGGGCATTGTGATCGCCGGAGACATCACCGTTTCGGTGGGCAATGTGGAGTTGCTGAATGTGCGCATTCGCCTGCTGATTTCTTCGGTGGATAAGGCCAAGGAGATCGGCATCAATTGGTGGGAGTCGGATCCCTACCTCAACAGCCAGGCGCGGGAGCTGCTGGAAGCCAACCGACAGCTCATGCAGCGGGTTGCCGAATTGGAAAGACAGCTTGCCCAAGCTCTACCCCAGGGGAGAAAGGGAACGGATCAGTAGGCTGCCCCGCCATTATGACCAGGATTGAGAAGCTAGACTGGCTGCTGGGGTGGTTTGACGGGGTGATGGGGCATGACTTTGGAGATAACGCTTGACCGGAAGAGTTGGAAGCGGCTGAAGACACTGGGCTGGGCTGTGGGTGTGGTGCTGGCCCTTGGGATCCCGGCCTGGGGTCAGAATCCCCGTGCCATCAGCATCAGCGCTGATGTTCAGGAGGCCAACGCCAACACAGGAGTTTTTACGGCCATCGGCAATGTCACCCTCAGTTTTCCTGCCGAGCGGCTGACGGCCCGTGCCCAAAGAGCTGTTTACTACAGCCAGGAGCAACGCATTGAGCTGGAGGGCCAAGTCATCATCAACCAAGGGGAAAATCAGTTGCAAGCAGAGAAGGTCATCTACCACATCGACAAGGGCACCATCCAGGCAGTGCCATCGGCAGGGCGGCAAGTGGAGTCCATCTACGTTTTGCCGGAGCCCAGCTCAAGTCCTTAGCTGATCCCCACACTTTTTTCCAGCAGCACGGACTCAGCCAACACGGCTATACCGTGATTTCGTCACCGATCATCCCAGCCTGCAGGGTTTCCCTCACCCCCAACCCCTCTCTCAAAAGGAGAGGGGAGCCAGGGACAGACATAACAAATCGTTTCATTGCTGTTTGAAATGACTACATTTGAAATGACTACACATGGGGCAGCGCTGGAAACGAGCTCGGGGAATGTCGGCTTAGATCCGTTTAGGATGTAGTAATTCATTTAGGATGTAGTAGTTCGGGCGGCAGACTTTTTCCCTGACTCTGAATCAAAGGATGGCTGATGGATGTTCGGGATCCGAGTTCCTCACCCCTGGCAACGAGAGGCACAGGTCACTCCAGAAGAGATGTTTTTCAGCCGGCGGCAATTTCTAGCGCAACTGGGATCCGTTGGGGTGGGAGCCAGTTTTTCTATTTTTGGGTTTGGCAGCAGGGGAGCTGCTCCCTCGGTAGAACGAGAGCTGAGGGGGATCCCGCTCAACCCCCACTTTTCGGATGTGGGCAGGCCCGTCACCGAGGAGATTGTAGCTGCTCGTTACAACAACTTTTACGAGTTTGGCTCCGGAAAGCGCGTCTGGCGGGCTGCACAGGCTTTGCCCACGGATCCCTGGACTGTCGAGATTGGCGGGCTGGTGCGGCATCCTCAGCGGTTGGGCTTGGAAGATCTGTTTCACTTTCCCCTCGAAGAGCGCATCTACCGCTTTCGTTGTGTGGAAGCCTGGGCGATGGTGGTGCCGTGGTTGGGCTTTCCGATGCGGCTGCTGCTGGAACGGGTGGATCCTTTGCCGACGGCTCGATTTGTCCGCTTCACTTCCTTTTACGATCCGGAAATTATGCCTGGCCCAATCTGGCCCCCCAACTTGCCTTGGCCCTACACGGAAGGGTTGCGGATCGAGGAAATGGCCAACGAGTTGGCCTTTTTTGCCCTCGGCATCTATGGCAAGCCGTTGCCCAAACAGCACGGAGCGCCAATTCGCATGGTAGTTCCCTGGAAGTATGGCTTTAAAGGGGGAAAATCCATCGTCAAAATCGAGTTTTTGGATCATCAACCCTCTACGTTTTGGAATACCCTCGCCCCTGAGGAGTATGGATTTGAGGCCAATGTGGATCCTAGGGTGCCCCACCCCCGCTGGTCACAGGAGCAGGAAGTCTTGATTGGTTTCGGATCCCGTTCCCAGTGGCAAATCGTTCCCACCTTGCCCTACAACGGGTACGGAGAGTATGTTGCCCACTTATATAGCTGAACTTATATGTCTGAAGACGCCCACGAAAGGATTCGAACCTCCGACACCTGGGACCGGAACCCAGTGCTCTAGTCCACTGAGCTACGTGGGCAATGCAACTGCATTAACCATCATATCTGCTGACTTTCAGTTCTGCCAAGGGGGCAAAGCTGCGGCGGTGCTGCGGGGTGGGCCCCAAGTTCTGCAACGCCAGTCGGTGCTCCCGCGTGCCATAGCCAACGTTGGTGCGCCAGCCGTAGCCGGGGTACTGCCGATCCCAGCTCTGCATCAAGGCATCTCGCCAGACTTTGGCCACAACTGAAGCGGCGGCAATGGAGAGGCTGATTTGATCCCCCTTGACCAGCGCCGTTTGCCGGGATCCCAGCTCGGCCAGCGGCAATCCATCCAGCAAAATGTGTTCGATTGGATCCAACTTGGCCAAAGCCCGCTGCATGGCTAGCACCGTGGCCTGGCGAATGTTGAGCCGGTCGATCTCAGCAGCAGAGGCACTGCCAACGCCCACAGCCAAAGCCACCTGCCGAATCCGTTCCGCCCATTGAGCGCGTTGCTGCGGACGCAGTTGTTTGGAATCCCTCACTCCCTCCAGTTCTTTGGGATCCATCTGGGCGGGCAAAATCACCGCCGCTGCCACTACCGGCCCGGCCAGGGCCCCCCGCCCCACCTCATCCACCCCCGCCACCCGCAGGATCCCCTGCTGCCAAAGGGATCCCTCCCAAACCAAACTGGGCTTTGTTCGCATTGCCATATCCCCATGCCTGCCCCTGAGCTTGGGAGCGGCGGCTAACTGCTGCGGGAGCGCCGTCGCCTAGAGGCTGCCGGAGATTGCTGGGCAGGGCTAATCCCCAGTTCCGCGGCTGGCTCGGCCAAGCTGCTCTGCACGGCTGACGGGAACGATTCAGCAGAGGAGATTTCGGGTTCCGAGGGTTCGGGTGGAGAAACGGTATCCAGCGGCTCCTTCTCCTGCAAGGCATCCGGTTCGGGCGCCAACTCCTCCGCCTGAGAAGTTGCCTCAGTCTCCACCTCTGGGCTACTTTCCACCTCGACAGTTCCCGGCAGAACCACCCTAACCGCCGTGTCTCGGCCCCAAGGCGGCGGCTGGTCAAGCAGCAACAGCGGCGACAGCCCCAACTCCGAGTAGACCCGTTGTTGTAACGGGGTCATCTCCACGGTGACGGTTTGCCGTACCGGAGCCGGACGGCCTTCTGAGGACTCCGTCCCGCTGGCGCGAACGGTGCGGGCTGGGGAAGTGTGATCTTTGCGTGAGGCGGATTCTGCCTCTTCCCCAGGGCCAGAACGGCGGTGTTCTTGACGCTTTAGGTCTGCTCCGCCCCCTGGCAGTTGCATCGGCTCTGGGGCTTCCTCTTCTACAGGAGTATCCAGGCTCCGGGCAACGAGGCGCTGGCCAGTGCGGGGATCCCCCCGGTCTTCACGGGGACGCTTGCGTCCCGTTTCAACCCGTGGCTCTTCCTCCAGATCGTCTGAAGTCGTAAAGGGATCCGGGCTGGGGCGTCGTTGTCCGGGGGCAGAGCGCGACCGCCGCAGCAGCGCACGGCTATCGCCTCGAGACAGCCCATCGCTTCCCACTCGCAGGCGCGCCCGTTGGGAGTTGCCATCGCGGGGCAGGATCGGGCCGGCGTCTTCCTCATCCCCTTCTTCCACCTCGGTGGGTAGCGTTACCGTCAGGCCGCTTTCTACTGTTAACAGATGCCCTGGCTCGGCCCCCGGCAAGCGGGCTAGGATCCCCAGCCCCTCACAGGTGGGGCAAGAATGGCCGAAGATCTCGTAAAGGCTTTGCCCCTGCCGTTTGCGGGTGAGCTCCACCAGCCCCAATTCCGACAGTTGGACCACCTGTGGGCGAGCTTTGTCGCTGGAGAGGGCCTTGTTAAAATGCTCCAAAACCAGCAACTGGTCGCGGCGGGAATCCATATCGATGAAGTCCACCACAATCACACCGGCAATGTTGCGCAGCCTCAATTGGCGGGCAATCTCGGTAGCCGCCTCACAGTTTGTCCACAGCACTGTCTCCCGAGAAGTGGCCGATTGGGTGAAGGAGCCCGAGTTAACATCAATTACCGTCAGGGCCTCGGTGGGCTCGATGATGATGTAGCCACCAGAGGGCAGATCCACCCGTGGCCGCAGCGCCTGCCGAATAACCGCGTTGACCCGAAAATACTCCAGAATGGGGGTGGGCTCGCGGTGGGCATCGACAACGACACCAGGGGGCATTTGGCCCTTGTTCCAGCCCTGCAGATAGCTACGGACTCGCTTCGCTCCTGCCGCAGAGTCGGTCACAATACGGTTCACATCGTCGGAGTAAACATCCCGCAGCACCCGCTGAATAAAGTCGTCATCCCGGTTGAGTAGCCCCGGCCCCCGTGCTGCCTGATACTGCTGTTGAATATCTTCCCAGAGTTTCTTCAATTGCTCCAGGTCGTCGATCATCGCTTCTTCGGACACACCTTCCGCTTCGGTGCGCACCAACAGGCCCATCTGCGGGGGTTTAATCAAAATGGCCAGCGACTTCAAACGGTTGCGTTCTTCTCGATCCTCGATGCGGCTGGACAGATGAACGCCTTTTCCGTAGGGTCGCAACACCAAATACCGCCCTGGAAAGGCCAAATCTCCGGTAAGCCTTGGCCCTTTGTTGCCGGTAGGCTCTTTCATCACCTGTACCAGCACCTTTTGCTGCGGCAAGACCAGCTCAGAAATCGAGGCATGACTTCGCTTGAGGCGCAGCGGGCCCAGGTCGCTGACGTGGATAAACCCATTGCGCTCTGCAGGGCCGATGTTGACGAAAGCGGCATCGATGCTGGGCAGAACGTTCTCGATGATTCCGACGTAAACGTCTCCCACTTGGTGAGCGCCGCTGGCGACGATCAGCTCCTGCACTTGATCTTCGGCGAAGACGGCTGCCACTCGATGTTGCTCGGCAATGACAATCTGCCTGGGCATTAACTTCCCTCCCCGCCCCAAGGGCACGCGGTTACGGGCTGAACCCTCGTTCTGGCGAGGTGTTGTCCTTTTGCTGGGATCTGCTCAAGTTTCTTTAACCAGGATCGAGTCGTCATGGGGCTGTCCATTACCCTCAGCTCTGCTTTGACGCTTGGCTTTGTTTCCTCTCCAATGGGTGAGGTGAGTTTAAGTGCATGTGAACTACCCAATGCTGGCTCTGGTGGGTACAGCGGGGGGCTTCTGCTGATTGGAAGGAAAACTCATCGGATGGGATGAATGGATTCGGTGAGGCTTGCATGGAGATTCATGGATGGGCTCAATCGATAGGCTCAGGGAGCAAGACGGCTCCGCCTCGGGAGATCGAACGCTGGCCCATTGCAGAACCCCAGTTGTGCGGCCCAGCCTGTTCGCGAAAGCGTCGCGTAGCGATAGTCCACAACAAGACAGGGTTTGCGCGCGGAAAGAAGCACCTTCTCAGGGTAGAATTTTCTGGTTAGATCTGGGCTAGGTCGAAGAGGCACACTTTTCTGTTGCACCTATCGACTCGACCCCATCACGCCTGTTACCTGCCCTGGGTACTGAGTTAAGAGTGTCTCCATTCCAAAATCCGGCCCAGCTTTTGCCTGCTGCTCACCCCGCCCTTGGTCAAGTTGATGCTTGGCAAGCCCCACAGCGGCAGGAGCCAGCAATAGCAGCATTATAGCGCTTGTGGGATCCCTCAGCCCAGACAGACCCTTAGCCCTTGGGTTGCTCCCAGAGGAAGTGCTCAATCTGGATCGGCTAGGGGGTTCTGATACATTTACGCTGAACACTGCTGAACATCACTGTTCAACTATGCAGCGATAGCATTCTGTTTGTTTCCATTCGCGTTAGCGGGACGGAGTCCAAACAGAATGGCGGTATCCCGCAAAGCTTTGAGTAGAATACCCAAAGCGCAGTTTCCGTGTCGTCTTACTACCAATTTTCTGCTTTGCTTTGGCTACCATGTTGGCAGACTCGAAAGTAAACAGAAAGATCAACTGGTAGTAATCCGTACTGAACATATTATACATTATTTTCAGTATAGTTGAGCTTATTATTGACTAGAGTCATGCTCCCACAACAGGCGCAGCCGCTTTGCCGTCTGTAGTGTCCAGTGGGGCAACCCCAATGACTCGGCCATTTGAACCAGATGGGTGGGCCGCAGGTAGGCACCGTCGTTGCGGCAACTGCCCCGGTAAAGGAGGCAAGCGCTGCCCTCGGGGGTCAGGCCCTGAAACTCTAGGTAGTAAAGTAGGGCGCGGGCATTGAAGGGAGAGGACTTGCCAGACTTGGAGGTTTTTTCAATCCAGATTTCCTGCGCGTCTAGAATCTGGGTGACCCAGGCAGGCCAAGAGGACTCCGTCTCGCTGCCGCAAATGGCTTTGGGCAACTCGCAGCTCACCGTAAGCTGATATTCGGCGGCGTAAACGGCTGCGGTGGCCGAGGGATCCCGAAGGCTAATTTCTTGGACGGCTTGGATGGGGATCTCCGGGGGCAGCTGTTCGCTCAGAAGGGCGCGCAGTTTCTCAGGCGTCAGAGGACCTTCAGGCCGATCCAGCAGCTCCAGATCCAGGATTTCGCCATAGCCTTCCTGGCCGATGGGCAGAGCGTTGGCGTTGGCCAGGCGGGGCATGGGGTGGTAGCCGCCGCTGAAGGCCAGAGGTAACCCCGCTCGCCGACAGGCCCGTTCCCACAGGCGCATGAGATCCAGGTGGCCCAGCCAGCGCAGATCCCCGGTTTTGCCGTAGGTGATGCGGAAACGCTGGGCAGGTGGCTCCGGCTCCAGGGGATCCGGGGTGGGGGTGGGTTTGCTCTGCAGGGGCGGGACGGGCGGAGGGGGAATGACGATGTTGTGGCCGAAGCCGGGGCCGCAGATGCCGCAGGCGGAGCAGCCCTCGAAGGAGCAGTCTTCCACGGTGAGGGCTTCCAGGGCGCGGCGGTAGTCTTTTTGCAGCCATTTCTTGTCAATGCCGGTATCGATGTGATCCCAGGGCAAGGGATCCTCCAGGCCCAATTCCCGGATGGGGAGATGGGCGCAGAGGGCGACCGGATCGGCGGCAGGATCCACCTCTTCGCCGCAGTAGGCCCTCACCCAGGCAGCGTAGGCGGCGTCGATGTTTTCCCACCAGGCGTCCATGCCGGCCCCAGCCCGCCAGGCCCGCTCGATCATCTGTCCCAGGGAGCGATCCCCTTTGCCGATGAAGTCTTCCAGGATGCTGAAGCGGATATCGGTGAAGTGGGCCTTGACTCCCCGCAGCCGCCGCAGCTCCTTCTGCAGCAGGGCCTGCTTCCGCTGCACGTCGGCATAGTCTACCCGGTGCCACTGGAAGGGGGTGTGGGGCTTGGGGGTGAAGTTGGAGAGGGTGAGGGTAAACTCCACCCGCTTGCGACCCAGGGCTGCACATTCTCGCTGCAGCATCTCGACGGTGCGGGCGATCCCCAGGACATCGGCGTCGGTCTCGCCGGGCAGGCCAATCATGAAATAGAGCTTGATTTTGTCCCAGCCCTCTTGGACGGCGGTGCGAATGCCGCGAATCAAGTCGGCATCGGTGAGGCCCTTGTTGATGATGTCCCGCAGCCTTTGGGTGCCAGCTTCGGGGGCAAAGGTGAGGCCGGAGCGGCGGGATCCCTTCATGATGGCGGCAATTTGCTCATCAAAGCGATCCACCCGCTGGCTGGGCAGGGAAAGGGCAATGTGTTCTCTGAGGAGACGGTTGTGCAGCTCCGCTCCCACCGCCGGCAGGGAAAGGTAGTCGGAGCAACTGAGAGAAGAGAGGGAAAATTCGTTGTAACCTGTTCTCCGCAAGCCCTGCACCACAGCCTCCACCACTGCTTCCGGATCCACATCCCGCGCTGGGCGGGTGAGCATGCCCGGCTGGCAAAATCGGCAGCCCCGTGTGCAGCCCCGCCGCACT
The DNA here is from genome assembly GCF_054059035.1 of Thermostichus sp. MS-CIW-36. Lineage (NCBI taxonomy): Bacteria > Bacillati > Cyanobacteriota > Cyanophyceae > Thermostichales > Thermostichaceae > Thermostichus > Thermostichus sp. MS-CIW-36. The sequence continues at coordinate 178,748 of NZ_JBSSBR010000001.1, read as the reverse complement.
TCCATCACCAGGCGGTCGTGGACGGTTTCCACCAAAGGCACCAGGCCGACGGAGTATTGGGGTTGAGGCAGGGCCACCCGACGGCGGACGCGCTCCGGCACCCCAGGCACAATGGGCCGCGGTGGGATCCCTTCGTAAAACTGGGGCACGTACACCCCCGGCACCTGGGCCAGCTCCAGCAAGACCTCTCGGCGGGGCTTGGACAGGGATCCGGCCAGCACTTGGCCAATTTCCGGCAGCACCTCTTCCCCATCTCCGAAGACGAAGAAATCGAAAAAGTCGGCAAAGGGCTCCGGGTTGGAAGTGGCGGTTGGCCCACCGGCAAAGATCAGAGGGCACTCTTCCGGGGTAAAGGGCTGCCGCTCCCACCACTTGAGCGGGATCCCGGCTAGGTCCAGCATCTCCAGAATGTTGGTGCCCCCCAGCTCGTAAGCCAGGCTGAAGCCGATGATGTGAAAGGCGCGCAGAGGGCGGCGGGACTCCACGGCAAACAGCGGGATCCCCAACTGCCGCAGGCGGGCAGCCAGATCCGGGCCTGGCAAGTAGGTGCGGTCACACAGTTGATCCGGCTGAGCGTTGAGGATGTTGTAGAGGATGAGGTGGCCCAGGTTGGAAGCTCCCACCTCGTACAGCTCTGGATAGCTCAGCACCCAACGCACCCGCGCCGAATCCCAAGGACGGTGGACGGCACCGAACTCTTTGCCCAAGTAGCGGGCCGGCCGCTGAATCTCAGGGGTAAGCAGGCGATCCAGATCGATGGGACTCAGATGCGGTTCAGTTGCAGCCAGAGAGAGCATGGGGATCCGCCGAGACGTTAATACAGCCACTGATCTGACTCTAGCCGAACTCTTCGAGCAGACCCAACCCAAGGGAAAGCGCTTTGCCTCGCGCTTTGCCTCTCTAAGTTTGCAGGTTACCGGTAGGCGAAACAACCATACTTGCAATGTCGTGAAGTCTGTTCAACCGGGAAAACTCTGCGGCGGACGCTGCAAGGCCAGCGCCAACTGTTCGTACTCTGCCAAATGGTTGTAGACCTGAGCCGAGATGCGTACCCAAAGCTGCCCGGCGAAGGGGATGATCGGAACCTCAATGCGGTACGTGTGCCACAGGTAATCGTGCAGGCGACGGGCGCGCTCCCCAAGAGGCAGCTCAGGGATCCCCTGTTGCCAGAAGGGCGGCAAGGGTAGGGTGGCCATAAAGCCCAACATTTCTTCAGGGGCGGGCGGGATCCCTTCAAGAGTCTCCAAAAGCAACTGCCGCGCCTGCAGCAGCAGAGTGTGGTTGTGCTGACGGATATTGTCTAGCCCCACCTCCTGGATAAACGCCAGGGCTGCTGAAACGGCCAACCAAGCGCTGGGATCCCGTGTGCCCACCCAGTCGAACTCGGCTGTGAACCCTTGCCCAAAGCCGTGGGAGATCACCGTAGGATGGGTTTGGGCCTGTCGGTGGGGGGCCACCCACAAAAAAGCACAGCCTTTCGGGGCAAACAGCCACTTGTGGGCATTGCCGGTGTACCAATCGGCCCCCAGCCTTTCCAACTCCAAGGGGAGAACCCCAGGGGCATGGGCGCCATCCACCAAAACTGGGATCCCGCGCTCCCGACAGAGGCCGATCAGCTCAGGCAGGGGGTAGATCAGAGCCGTAGGCGAGGTGAGGTGATCCAAGACCGCCAAACGGGTTTGGGGGGTGAGGATAGTCTCGAAGGCGGCGATAACCTGCTCCGGCCCTGCAATGGGAAAAGGGATCTGCGCCTCAACCGGGATGGCTCCCCACTGGGCATAGACATACTGTAGCGCCTGACGAACAGCCCCGTAGCCGTGGTTGGTGCAGGCGATCTGATCCCCTGGCCGGAACCGCAGCGAGCGCAAAACGGCATTCACCCCGCTGGTGGCATTTTCCACAAACACCAAATTTTCGGGTTCGGCCCCGACGAAATGGGCCAGTTCTGCTGCCGCCGCCCGCAAGGCTCGAGGAAGTTCCTCTCCCATAAACTGCACCGGCTGAGCCTCAAGGCGTTCCCGCCATACACTCTGGGCCTGCAACACCTTTTTCGGGGTCGCGCCGTAGGAGCCGTGATTCAAAAAAACGGCTTGCGGATCCAGTCCCCACAAGGAGCGTTCGCAAAGTGGCGCACAAGCACTGAGGGCAGCGCCAAAGTGGGGAGAATCGGATCCCAGGTTGGAGAAGAAAGGCATGGTTCACTCCCTCTGTCCCTGGACGATGCAGGAAAAAGATGGGGGAATTGCTGCGATCTGTGTGAGGGGTTTGCTCAGAAATCCGAAGATATCAACACCTATCAACACCGCTGATGTGGAGACCAATGGCATCTCGACTGAATGTCAGAACCTAAGGCTCTTTGAGACGGATTCTCTTAGGTTGATCTATTGGCCGTCACCCAATTCTGGGCCGAGATCCGAGATAGGGGCAATTTTGCTGAGCTTGATTTTGGGGTTGCTGGCAACAAACTGCTGCAAAGTCCACTCATTCTTAAACAAAAGAACGGGCCTGTCTTGAATATCTTTGACAATGAGGGTGTTAAACAAGCTGGGGATGTTCTCCAGCGCCTTCCAGCCATTCTCGACCCAGCGGGCCAGGGTGTAGGGCAACATCTCCAGTCGGGTTTCGACGTTGTATTCACTTTCAAGGCGGTACTGCAAAACCTCAAACTGCAACTGGCCCACCGCTGCCACAATCGGATCCCGTTTGGAATCGTCGATAGAGTACATGATTTGTACAGCCCCTTCTTCCCGCAGTTCCGCTACCCCTTTCTGGAACTGCTTAAACTTGGAAGGATTGGGATTCTTCAAGTAGGCAAACAGCTCAGGAGAAAAGCTAGGGATCCCGGCGTAGCGCAGCTTCGGGCCGGTGTAGATGGTATCCCCAATGGTGAAGATGCCGGGATTATTCAGGCCGATCACATCCCCAGGGTAAGCTTCATCGATGGAGATGCGCTCTTGAGCAAACAACTTCTGGGGATAAGATAGGCGAATGGGACGATTGAGGCGGGCATGGTTGACCACCATATCCTTCTCAAACTTGCCGGAACAGATGCGCACAAAAGCAACGCGATCCCGATGGCGGGGATCCATGTTGGCCTGCAGTTTAAAGACGAAGCCCGTAAACTCAGGATGTTCGGGCGGGATTAGCCCAGCAGTGCTCTCGTGAGGCATTGGCGGTAAGGAATACTCCAAAAATGCATTGAGGAAAAGCTCCACCCCAAAATTGGTCATGGCACTGCCGAAAAAGACCGGGGTTTGTTTGCCAGAATGCACCTGTTTTAGATCCAAGGTGGGCATGAGACCATCCAGCAGTTCCAGCTCTTCCTTGAATTGGTAATACAAGTCCTTGTCGATCAACTCCTCAATTTGCGGATCCCCAAGTTTAATAACGGTATCTTGAACTTTTAGCCGCCCCCTAGATACCCGCTCAAAGAAATGAAACTCCTGAGTCCGACGGTCAAATAGGGCAGTAAACCGCTCGCCTGAGCCAATTGGCCAGTTGACAGGATAGGGCTTGAGGCCCAGTTCCGTCTCAATTTCATCCATCAGCTCCAAGGGATCCCGGCTTGGGCGATCCATCTTGTTGATAAAGGTAAAAATCGGCAGTCCCCGCATCTGACACACTTCAAACAGCTTGCGGGTCTGGGTTTCCAACCCTTTGCCGGCATCTTCCAGCATCACAGCATTGTCAGCCGCTGCCAGGGTGCGATAGGTGTCTTCGCTGAAGTCCTGGTGGCCGGGAGTATCCAGCAGATTGAGACGAATGTTGCGGTAATCAAATTGCAGGACGGTAGAGGTGATGGAAATACCCCGCTGCTTTTCTAGTTCCATCCAGTCGGAAGTGGCCCGCTTTTGCGCCCGACGGGCCTTCACAGCTCCCGCTTCTTGAATGGCCCCCCCGTACAACAGCAGCTTTTCGGTGAGGGTGGTCTTCCCCGCATCGGGATGGGAAATAATGGCAAAGGTGCGCCGTTGCTCTACAGCTTTGGCCAAATCAAGTTCTTTCATCAACTGTTGCCGCTCCACTACAACCTGGTCGCCTTAAAGAAGATTCCGCCGCGATGTTGTCCCCTAAAGGATGGGAGAAATACGGAGAAGGAAAAAATAGAAAATCAGTGGGAAATACGCTTGAGAATAATGAGGTTGGGTTGCCGCCAGGTAGCGAGGGGGAGAGAGCACAGGCCGAAAAGCGCGAAAAGCCAACAGAACCATTTTGACCCTAGCACAGGAACAGGGATCCCTGTTGTCTGGCATACTGGCGGAGATCTTGAGGGGGAATTTCCCAGGCCAACCGGCCAGAACTCAAAGCAGATGCTGCTCGTTGTTGTTGCGCAACGCTGACGTGAAGAGCAGTTGCTCAATCGTGGCAATGGTGAAGTTTTGGCTGATCACCAGCCGCTCGACGCGAATGCGGTGGGCTTGCAGGAGGCAATCTTGCTGCAAGGGCTTGGGCAATTGTTCCCAATGATCCAGCAGGACTTCCAGCAAAATCTCGCCCGGTAGCCCGGTGGCGCTTTCCAGGGATCCCAGCTTTTCTACCCTCTCGGCAGACCATTTGAGGGTAAGCTTTTGCAGGCCCAGTTGTGCATCCAGAGCCTCGCGGGGATCCGACTGGGCAGTGTGCCCATGATAGGCGCCATTGCGGCGAACCCCATTGCCGGTGCCGGCGGTAGCAGGGGGCAAAAGCTCGGCTGGCCCTTCGGTTGGCGGTGGAGTACCGGCCCATTTGGCCGGACTGACCTGGGGTGGGGAGACAACCCTTTCCACCTCGACCGGAGCGGGCGACAAGTTGGACAAGGGATCCGCATCCCGAGAAGGAGCTTCAGGTGTGGAGAGCACACTGGCCAGGAGAGGAATCGGCCCTAGCTCTGGCGGGGTTGTGGGGCACAGACGGGACGAGGCCGCGAGAGATGGATCGGGCTCAATATCCAATGCCGCAGGGTGAGACAGATCCAGGGAATCCGTTCCCCTGTCGTCTTTTGGACGGAGCGGAGCATCAACGCAGTCGGCAGCCGTAGGCGCAAGTTCCATCGGCTCTGGCTGCTTATTCACCCCCATGCGCGAGAGCAGATCCGCCTTGGTGGGGCCGGTGGGCAATTTTTTTTTGGGAGGCTTCTTGGCGGTAGCCATGTTAGCGGGCCTCCAGCACAGCCTTGAGGATCTCGCGATAAGGTTGGGCCAGGAGATCTTCCCCTGCCTCCGCCAAGGACCAGCCCATGCTGTTGGTTTGCTGAACGACCGTACTTTGCCGCACCGGCGTAAAAATGGGGATCCCTTGCATCATTTCCGCCAAGGCTTCCACCGCGGCCCGCGACATTTTGGTGCGGTTGTTGCCCACCCACTGTTCCCGTGTGGGGAGCACCCCCAAAAACTTGGGCACATGAAAATCCAGCTCTTCCAATTCTTTCAACAGCACCAGGGTACTTAGGGCCCCCATCACCCCCTTTTGGGTACATTCCGTCGGCACCACCAGCAGATCGGCGCTGAGAATGCTGTTGTAGGTGAGCAACCCTTTCGAGGGGGGGCTGTCGATGACCAAAAAGTCATACTCCGGCAAAATCGGTCGCAAAGCCCGCTTCAAAAACAGCTCCCGCCCCGGCTCCATCACGATCGCATCCATGGCCCGCGAGAGACTGTAATCGCTGGGGGCCAACCACAGCCGCTCCTGGCGATCCTCATTCAACGGCGGACGGATAATCTCCCGAATGTGAACCCGATCCGCCCCCGGCAAAATCGTCTCGGCAATGGTGGCCGACTCCGACAGATCCGTCCAGCCCATCCACTGGCTCAGGTTGCCCTGTGGGTCAAAGTCAACAGCCAGCGTCTTGCCATGCTCGGCCAGCATGATGGCCAAGTTGAGGGCGGCTGTGGTCTTTCCGGATCCCCCACTCAAACAGGCAACGGTGATGACAAGCGCCGTTCTGCCAGACATGAGTTATCCCCTCGTAGCCCATCCCCTAACACTATAGCTAGGGTTAAGCAATGGTGTTCACACTTCAGATAGGGATCTCGCCGCTGGGAGCTGAGCTTCCTCAGTTCTTTTCGATCCTCGGATTGAATTCTCAGAGGGAAGACACAAACCGGTGCAGCCGCTGCAGCCCTTTTTCGAGGGTGGTGCGGTCGGCAGCGTAGGAAAGGCGAATGTAGGAATCTGCCCCAAAGGCTACCCCCGGCACAGCAGCCACGTGGTGTTCCTTGAGCAGCTGCCGGCAAAACTCCACCGAACTTAACCCGGTTTGGCCGATGTTGACAAACACATAAAATGCGCCCTCCGGCTCCGGGCAAGTCACCCCCGGCAAGGTGCGGATCCCGTCCAGCATCAGATCTCGCCGCTGCCAGAATTCTTGGCGCATTTTTTCCACAGCCGCTGCCGATAGGGGGCTGGTCAGGGCTTCCAGAGCACCGTACTGGGCGAAGGTGCAGACATTGGAGGTGCTGTGGCTTTGCAGGTTGATGGCCGCCTCAATGATGGGCTTGGGCCCGGCCAAGTAGCCCACCCGCCAGCCGGTCATGGCGTAAGCTTTGGCGAAGCCACTGCTGAGAATCAGGCGCGGCATCAAGTCAGGGCAAAGGGATCCCAGGCTGATGTGGCGGGCTTGTCCATAAACCAGCTTTTCGTAGATCTCGTCGCAGATCACGTACAGATGGGGGGCGGAGAGGATCACCTCTGCCAGAGCTGCCAGCTCGTCCTGGTGGTAAACGGCTCCGGTGGGGTTGGCCGGCGAGTTGAGAATCAGCAGCTTGCTGCGGGGGGTGAGGGCCTGGCGCAGTTGGGCGGCGGTGAGCTTGAACCCCTGGGCCTCTTCCGTCTGCACCTGCACAACCTTTGCCCCTGCCAAAATGGCAATTTCGGGGTAGCTGACCCAGTAGGGAACAGGCAGGATCACTTCATCGCCGGGATCCAGCAGCACCATGGCCAGGTTAAACAGGGTTTGCTTGCCGCCGTTGCTGATCAGGATTTGGTCGTGGCTGAACTCCAGGCCGTTTTCCTGCCGCAGCTTATCGGCCACTGCTTGGCGAAGGGCGGGGATCCCAGCGGTGGGGCCGTAGCGGGTTTTGCCCTCTTCCAGAGCACGGATGGCCGCGGCCCGAATGTGGTCAGGTGTATCGAAATCCGGCTCGCCTGCGCTCAAGCTACACACATCCAGCCCCTCTGCCTGCATGGCTTTAGCCAGAGCCGAAATGGACAACGTGGGGGAAGGGGATAGATGGGCGACCCGTTGGGACAAGCCGGCAGCAGACACCATCGGTTGGGAAGCTCTTTGGTTTATTTTAAGGTTCTCAAGCAGGGCCAATCTAGATAGCTAGGCTACTGCGGTCAACAGGCGGGTACCATCCACCAACAGCAGTTTGTTGCCCTCTCGCTCTGCCAACAGATCCCAAAACTCGCCCGCCACAGCTCCGGGCAAGAACCCTTCCAAGCGCAATTGCAGAGGAGCAAATTGCTTGGTTCCCTGGGGCTTGCGCCGCACGGTCACCTCAACAAAGCCATCGTGGGGCTCGACAATGCCGCGGATGTTAAAGCCTTCCTCTGTGTCCTCAGGGGCAGGCAAAAACGGTTCTTCTTCCCACTCTGGGTCTTGCTCCTCTTCCGGCAGGGCCAGGATGCGGATGATGCTCAAGCCCAAAGCCCCCCCTGAACGCGGCTGCGGCTGCACGTAGTACCAGTAGGTATGGCCGCTCTTGATGCAGTGCTCGAAGGGGCCGAGAAGCTCGGCGCGTCCGGGGGTAGCCGGATATTCTGCTCCGTCAGAGGCAACCAAGGTTGCCTGCGCATAAGTCTTGGGGATCGATTTCAGGGATCCCTTAATCAGGCCCAAAGCGCGGAACTGGTAGGGGTGGGCGGGAGGAGGCAATGGGTTCATGGCGGCCAGATCTTGGAAAGCCAGGGAAGTAGAGTCCATCATCTTATCCTATGGCGATCCTCAGATTGGAATATCCAGGGCTTTCCTCAGCATCGCCTCCAGCTCATCGCCCTGCCGACTTGCGCACCGCGATCAAGCTGCTGGTGGTGCCCAGAAAAACCCCCATCCCCAACAACATCGACGGCAAGAGCCAAAACTCCAGTTGGCTGCGATCTGCCTGCATCACCTTGAGGAAGGGCAAGGCAATCAACTGCTCCAGCAGCTCCTGCAGCAACTGCTGGGATCCCAAGATCAATCCCCAAGCTCCCACTGCGCTGATCACCCCAAACAGGCACCCTTGCAAAATAAAGGGCAAGTAAATCCAGGCTGCCGTCGCCCCCACCAATTGCATCACCTCGATCTCCCGCCGCCGCGCCATGACGATGAGGCGAATGGTGGTGGTGATGACCGCCACCGCTGTCAGGGCCAACACGCCGGTAATGGTCAGGGATCCCAGCCGTAGCATGTCCTGGAGCTGGGCCAGTTGCTCCACAATGCGGTCGCCGTAGTAGACCTCATCCACCCCTTCCAGTTGGCGAATCTGCTCCGCCACTTCCCCCAAGGCTTCGGTGGAATCCGCCTTAACCCGCAGAGCATCCACCAAGGGGTTCTCCCCCAACTGGGTTTCCATGGCCGCCTCGTCTTGGATCCCCATCTCGATCAAGAGGGTGCGCCAAGCTTGGTCTTTGGTGATGACCTTCACCTCGGCCACATGAGGCAGTTGGGCAACCTGGGGTTGCAGCTCCACCCCCTGTCGTTCCGGCTCCAGATAGACGGAGATCTCCAGTTGTCCCCCCAGAGACTGCACCGTTGCATCCACACCCCAGGACAGCTCAACGCCGATCCCCACCAGGAACAGCAACACCAGCAGGGTGCTCACCGCAGCCCAGTTCAGCCAGCCCCCCCGCCGCAACCCCAAAAAAGTCTCCTGTAGGAGATAGCGGATTTTATTGAGAAGTCGGGAGAGAGATTGCATGCTGTTCTCCATCCAACAATCAATGGGCTCAGACCCTTGCCCCCTGGAGCTCAACAGAGCCTGTGGAGAGCAAAATAGGGATCCCGGCAGCCCTCAGCGCAGATCATACAGGCGCCCTCCCTCCATGCGCACCACCCGGTGGCCGGCCCGCTCCACCAGATAGGGGTCATGGCTGGTCATGATGACGTAGCGGCTGCAGAGCCGTTCCAGGAGAAAGCGATCATGACTGATGACCAAAAGCCCCATCTGATGTGCCCGCCCATAGGCCAAGACAGCTTGCCAGATCAGGGCTTGGGTATTGGCGTCGAGCATGGCTGTCATCTCATCTGCAATCAAATAGCGAGTTTGTGGGTTGAGAACCCGGGCGATGACAACCCGCTGCAATTCTCCCCCGCTTAGCTCATGGGGATAGCGGTTGAGCCAACTGGGGGAAATGCCTAAGGTGTGGAGAACCTCTGGCTGGGGAGGAGGCCCTTCCCGCAAGACCTGAGCTATGCGCCAGTGGGGGTTAACGGCCTGCTCTGGATGTTGAAAGACAAGCTGCACTGGGCAGTACCCTCGCCGAGGCAAAGGCTGCCCTGTCACACTCACCCGACCTTGGCTGGGGGTAAGGTAGCCCGCCAGCAACTTGGCCAGAGTAGTTTTGCCAAAACCAGAGGGAGCCATCAGCCCTACAACTTCCCCAAGTTCTACTTGAAGGGTCTGATCTTGCACCACCCAAGGCAGATGCCGTCCATAGCGAAACCAGAGATGCTCACCCTTGAGCATGGATACACCTCACCCACCCTCCTCCAACCGCCCGCAGAGGCGGATGCTCAGCTCGACAGATTTCACTTGCCCAGGGGCAGCGATCCCCAAACAAACAACCCGCAGGCAGTGCCTCAGGGTCAGGCTGGTTGCCCGGCAGGGGAGCAAACTCATTTTGGGGCAGGGATCGCCACAGAGCTTGAGTGTAGGGGTGGCGCAAGTTTCCCCTTTCGAAATCCTGAGCCGAGGCCAACTCGACTGTAGTGCCCGCATAGAAGACTGCCACTCGATCTGCCACCGACAACGCCGCCCGAATATCGTGTGTAATCAACATAACGCCTCGGCCCTCCTGGGCCAGCTCCCGCAGATGGGCAAGGGTCTCAGCCACCACCTCCGCGTCCAAGCCTGGCGTGGGCTCGTCGGCTATCACCAGCTTGGCTCTGCTAACTGCCGCCGTCGATACCAGCACCCGCCGTGCCATGCCTCCGGAGAGCTGGAAAGGGTAGAGGCCCTCTGTTCCCGGCGGCAAGCTATAGCGGGCAAAGATGCGGCTCACTGCTCTACGGGCCTCGCCTTGGGAGGCACCGCTGAGCCGAGCTACCCGCTGTACCTGGGATCCTACTTGCATGAGGGGATCCAGGTAGTCCACAGACTGGGGGATGAGAGCAATGGCCTTGCCGCGCAGTTGCCTACACCGCTCAGGGGTCAAGGGCTGCCCCTGAAATAGGAGAGTACCGCGCAGGGTAGCGTTCTCTGGCAAAAGACCCAAGAGGGCATGGGCCAGCAAACTTTTGCCCGATCCGCTGGCCCCCACCACTGCCACCACCTCCCCTGCCTTAACCTCCAGATCCAGATCTGTAATCACCTGAAGGTAGCGGCGGCGCAGCCCCCGCTCGTATCGGCTGAACCTAATGTTTAGGCCGGAGACCACCAACATTTCCCTACTCCTGAGCCGTACGCGGATTGAGAAGGGCCTGCAGGTTTTCTCCCAGCCAGTCAAAAGCCTTGACCGACAGCAGCAGCAGCAGTCCAGGCATAACCCCCAGCCACCAGTAGCCGGTGGAGAGGTGGCGCATGGATTCGGCCAGAATAATGCCGATGGCCGGTAGGTGCGGCGAAATACCTACCCCAATGAATGAGAGGGCTGCTTCGTGCAAAATGGCGTGGGGAAACAGCAGAATAAGTCCCACTAGGAGCTGGGGCAAAATGTGAGGCATCATATGGTAGCGGGCAACCCAGAGGGAAGAGCGGCCCAGTCGGTAAGAACTCTGGACATAGTCAGAACTGCTGACCTGTAACACCTCGGCCCGCACCAGGCGCGCTAGGCTGGGCCAGTGGGTGAGGGCAACGGCAACAATGACTCCCCGAACTCCGCCGCCGACAGCAAAAGCTATAAGGATCTGCACCACCAGGTGAGGCAGGCTGAAACATAGGTCAATCATCCAGCAGATCGAGGCATCCACCCAGCCTCCCACCGTGCCACCCACCAAACCCAAAACAGCGGCGATCACCACGCTGACGGCGGCAGCCAGCATGCCTACCCACAGACTAAGAGACATCCCGTGCAAGGATCGGGCCAGCATATCCCGCCCCAGCCAGTCGGTGCCGAAGGGATGGGCCAGGGAAGGAGGCTGATTCCGCTGAGTTAGGTTCGGGCTCAGTCCGGTATCGCCGATAAGCCCAGCGCTGCAGAGGATAGACACCAAAAAAAAAGCACACAGTCCAATTGCCCACAGAGTCTGCCGCCTGCGCTCTCCTTTAACAGAGGACTCTGAGAATTTCATCCCCCCATCGGCATCAGCAGCAGCAACACGAGGCGATGCAAAAGGGATCATCCTATCCTCCCGCCAAGGCGAATGCGTGGATCGACAATCTGGTAGGACAGGTCAGCTAGGGTATTGCCGGCATAGACAAACAAGGCGCTGAAAAACACAATGCCCACCAACAGAGGCACATCACTGCGCAAAGCTGCCTGTACCGTTGCTTGTCCCAGTCCTGGATAAGCAAACACCTGTTCCACTAACACTGAGCCACCAAACAGTTCCCCAAAGGAGGCAAATTGCAGCGTCAGCGCAGGCAGCAAGATATTCCGCAAGCCGTGGTACCACAGGATCCCAGCCAGGCTTTCCCCCTGGGCACGAGCAAACAGCACATAGTTGCTGTGCAACACGTCAATGAGCTTCTGACGAGTGTGCAAGGTGATGTTGGCAACGCCGATGAAAGTTAGGGTGAAAGCAGGCAAGAGCAAGTGGTGTAAGCGCTGCCAAAAAGTCACCTCCTCCGCCAACGCGCCAGGTGGCGCGGCGCAACAGATAGGTGTTAGACCCAGCTCTACCGAAAACGCGATCAAGAGTAGCAGCGCCACCCAGAAAGGGGGAGAAGAGGCGAGGGTGTAGGCGTAAAGACGAATACCGCGGTCAACCCAAGTGCCCTGAAACGCTGCGGCCAAAACCCCCAACCCCACTCCCAGGAAACCGGAAAGCAGCCAGGCAATTGCCAGTAAGGGCAGCGATAGCTCAAACCGCTGTTGAATGACCTGCACCACTGGCTGATTGAACACCATTGAGGTGCCCCAGTTGCCTTGAACCATCTGCCCAAGCCAGTTCCCAAAGCGAAGCAGCATGGGCTGATCCAGCCCCCAACGCTGGGCAATCAGGTCTCGTTGGGCTGGGCTGATCTGCAGCATGTCGGCCCCTACATAGGCTTGTACGGGATCAACAGGGGAGAAGCTGAGCAGGGCAAACGTCAGGACTGCCACAGCCGCCAGCAGCAACCCCAGCCGAGTCAGCTTATAAGCCAGAAACAGCAGAACTGACCTCAGTTGCACGTCCATTTCCAACGGGTGATGTTGGCTGTGATTGGCCAACCATGGCCATGAGGCTGTACCTGCGGCTGGCCTATATCCAAACACTCGTGGACAAAGTAGGTATGATCCAGGTTCACCAACCAAGCCCAGGCTGCATCTCCTTTGGCAGTAAAGCCTTGCTTTCCATCCCACTGGGCTGCCCGCCAGAAGGGGATAGCTTCAGCTTCAGAGGGGGCCTCCATAGCCAGATCCAGCATTCGATCCACAAACGGGTTGGCATAGTAGCCGGCATTGAAAAATCCCCCCTGGGCCGCTTTGCTGTGGTAGAGGTTGTACACCTCAGTTGGGTCATGGCTGCCCCAGCCAAACAGCACCACGTTGCTGTGCATGAGCGGAGTGATGTCATCCCAACTTTTGCCCTCGACATTGACTCGGATGCCCACAGGCCGCAGCATTTCTGCAACAGCTAGGGCCAGGGCTTGGCGAATACTGTCGTTGGCCGGGTAGAGCACGGTGAACTCAGCCCGCAGCCCGTTTTTTTCCACTACCCCATCCCCATCTTTATCGCTCCAGCCTCCCTCAGCTAGAATCTGACGGGCCAGGTCTGGATTGTTGTCCTCAATCTTGGCGGTCGGCTCTTCCCAGGGCAAACCGCTGACTGGGCCATAGGCAGGGGATCCGTAGCCTTCTAGGACTCCATCCACCAGCGCCTGTCGGTCAATGGCGAAGTTGACCGCCTTGCGAATCGCCAAGTCAGAAGTCACATCGTTGCCGATGGGGTATCCCTTTGGGGTTGTCGCACCGGTTTTAGGGGGAAAGGGGAACATCAGCCCTCGGTTATCCACACTGGGAATGGCGTGAAGCTTCATGCCCTTAACAGTTTGCTTAGCCAAAGACTGAGGCACGCTAACCACGTGTACCTGTCCGGCTCGGGCTGCTGCAAAGGCTGCATCCTCCTCCAGGAAAAGGAAAACCAGCCGCCGAATGCCAGGAGTCTGGCCGTAATATAAGGGATTTGCCTCCACAATCAGTTGTTGCCCCTCATCCCACTGCACCAGTCGGTAGGGGCCAGAGCCAATGGGTTTGCGAGCATAATCAGGCCCGTGGGCATGTTGAGGCACGATACCCAAGGTGATGAGGCGGTTGACAAAAGTACTTTGGGGTTTTTGCAGCCGCAGCTCCACCGTATGAGTGTCGATAGCTACTGCTTCCTTTAGGGCGGTTAGGTCGACCAGACCACCACTCCGAGCTGCTTGGTTAAAGGTGTAAGCCACGTCCGCTGCTGTGACAGGTTTTCCATCGGAGAAGACTGCATCCTTTCGTAGGGTTACCGTCCAGGTTAGGCCATCTTGGCTGACAGTGTAGCCAGTCGCCAGGTCGTTTACAATCTCAAGGTTCTCGTCCCGCCGCAGCAGAGTGCTTTGGAACAAAGGCGAACCGTAACGTCCCCAGCCCAGGGTGGGATCAAATCCTTCTTCCCTTTCCCCTCCAATGGCCAGCACGATTTGATCGCTGGATCCTGCTAGCTTTGGATCGAAAGCTGTCCGCTCAGCAGCATTCTGAGCGCATCCAGCCCACATCTGGCTCAGCAAGAAGAGGCCCACAGACCACACAGTTACTTTTAAGCTTGATGCCATAGAAACCCCGATCTGTCGCTTTTTCAGCAAAGCAAAAAGGAGCAAACCCCCTTGCCTCCTGGACAAGACTTATGGCAGCTAAGCTACCACTGCCTTATCTTGAGAGCAATGCAGGGGGGGAGGATGCTTAGAGGGTTCCGATGACTTCCTGCAAGACCGCTGGGTGAAAGGTGAGGTCTGGTAGCTCCAAAGGCTGCTGGCTTGGTGATGATTGAAGCACTCTACTCCCGTCTCTGAACTCCGTGATACGATGTAGCTCAGCTATCGGTTCTGACGGGGATCAGCCGCCAGAGGAAACGGGGAAAGAGCAGTGAGAATCTGCCGCTGTCCCGCAGCTGTGATCCGGTTTAGGAGAAGTTCTGCAGCAAATCTCTAGAGTCATTCGCTGCCGATCCAGATCTTGTCCCCCAAAACCGTGTCAGTCAGAATGCCCGCCGATGGTTTTTCTAAACTTCACAACATCTGCGAGGTACAGATGGTAACTGTCTTGGCTTTAGCTCGTTTCTGCTTTCGTTATCCTGAGCATTTTCCCGGCGTTGCTCCCACAAGCTTTCGGTACTCCTCAGCAGTAGAAATAAGTCCAAGAACCCAAGCAAGACTCTGAGCAAGTTGGCCGGGAGAGAGTAAATTTTGGGTGCTGTTGCACCAAGATCTATCAAGATCTACAGCCCGCCTACGCGAAGGAAAGAGTGAGATGTCAGGCTTCCTGACTTCAATTGGTAGGCTGGCAAGTAGCCACTGCGATCGCTGGCTGCGTTGAGTATCTTTTTTGCGCAAAAGGCAGTGTTTTGTTGGGGTTCCAGAGGCAAGAGAGGAACAGCCGGTTTCTTCCTTGGCGGGCGGGATCCCAGTTGAGGGCGAATTGAACGCAGGAAAATTAGAAAACTCAGTATTTGGGATGGCACACAACATGACTGCACAAACCATGACATTGGGGTATGCCCGCATGGGCAAGCGCCGCGAGCTCAAAAAAGCTTTGGAAGGCTTTTGGAGTGGTGCCCTAGGGTCAGAGGCTCTGCTGGCTACCTTTTGGGATTTGGAGACTCAAGCCTGGCAGACTCAGCTACAAGCTGGGATTGATCACATTGCGGTAGGGGATCAGACTCTCTACGACCATGTACTGGACTGGGCCACCTGGCTGGGGCTGATCCCCTCTCGGTTCCGAGGTCTGTCGGGTTTAGACCGCTACTTTGCCATGGCGCGGGGGCGGGAGGGCCTGCCGGCTTTGGAAATGACCAAGTGGTTTGACACCAACTACCACTACTTGGTACCCGAAATTGAGCCGGAAGCCGATCCCAGTCCTAACTTTGGGGATTTTTTGGAAAGAGTTCGGCGGGCCCAAGGGATCCTAGGGGAGCGCACCAGCCCCGTTGTCCTCAGTCCAGTGACTTTGCTCTGCCTTAGCCAGCGATCTGGGGATCTGCGGGCGGACTTGGAAAAGCTCCTTCCTCTGTACCGGGATCTCCTCCAGGAGTTAAAACAGCTGGGGATCCCAGAAGTCCAGATTCACGATCCCATTTTGGTTACCAGCCAGGGAAGTGGCCTGCGGGAAGCTGTGGAAATGAGCTACCGCCAGTTGGCAACCGCCGGGATCCCTATCCACTTGGTCACCTACTTCGATGACCTGGGGGAGACTTACCCCTGGGTGGTGCAACTGCCGGTGGCCGGCATTAGCCTTGACTTTACCCGTGGCCACACCCTGGATCTGGTAAGAACCTATGGCTTTCCGGCTGACCAGATCCTAGGTGCTGGCGTAGTGGACGCTCGGAATGTCTGGAAGGTTCAGCCTGAGACCGTCTTGGCCAGCCTGCGGGAGCTGCAGGGGGTAGCTCCCAACCTACGAGTGCAGCCTTCCGCTTCGTTGCAATTTGTGCCCCACGACGCTGCTCTGGAAGCCCAGTTGCCGGAACCCCTCAGAAATGTCCTCAGCTTTGCCGAACAGAAGCTGGCCGAAGTAGCTCTCCTGGCGCGAGCCCTCAACGGCGAAGACACTGCTGCCCAGCAGGCGGAAATCCAGCAGCAATGGCAGAGCTTTGCGCAGTTTAGCCCCCCCAACCCCCAAGTGCGCCAGGCTTTGGCCAACCTCAAGCTCCAGGACTTCGAGCGATTCCTGCCCTACGAGCAGCGCCTAAGTCGGCAGGTTCAGCTACCACCTTTGCCCACCACCACCATTGGCTCCTTCCCCCAAACTCCAGAGGTGCGGCAGTGGCGAGCTAAGTACAAAAGAGGGGAGGTTTCGCAGGCGGAGTACGAAGCAGCCATTGACGCTGAGATTGCCAAGTGCATCCGCATTCAAGAAGAGATTGGCCTGGATGTGTTGGTGCATGGGGAATTTGAGCGCACCGACATGGTGGAGTACTTTGCCCAGAAGCTGGAAGGCTTTGCCTTCACTGAACACGGCTGGGTGCAGAGTTACGGCAGCCGCTGCGTGCGCCCTCCCATTCTCTACGGCGACGTGGTTCGCCCCCAACCCATGACAGTGCGGGAATTCCAAGTAGCCCAGTCCCACACCCAAAAGCCGGTGAAAGGCATGCTCACGGGGCCAGTGACTATGCTCAACTGGTCCTTTCCCCGTGTTGATATTCCCCGGCGGGAGCAGGCTTTGCAGATTGCCCTGGCCTTGAGAGCCGAAGTGGCAGATCTGGAAGCGGCTGGAGCGGTGATGGTGCAAGTGGATGAGCCGGCACTGCGGGAGGGGCTACCTCTGAAAAAAGAACGCTGGCCAGAATACCTCAGCTGGGCAGTGGATGCCTTTCGCCTAGCTACCGGCGGGGCCAAGCCGGAAACCCAGATTCACACCCACATGTGCTACTCAGAGTTTGGGGACATCATCGAGCACATTGAGCGGCTGGATGCCGACGTGCTTTCCATTGAAAACAGCCGCAGCAACAACAAAACCCTGCTGCAAATTGCCCAGGCTGGGTATCGTCACCAGGTGGGCAACGGCGTTTACGATGTCCACAGCCCTGCGGTGCCGAGCGTTGAGCAAATCCTGCAGCAGCTGCGCACAGGACTGGCCCACTTGCCTGTGGAGCAAACTTGGGTTAATCCCGATTGTGGCCTCAAGACCCGCCGCTGGGAGGAGGTGATCCCCGCACTGAAAAATATGGTGGCTGCCGCTCATCAGCTAGGGGAGGAGCTTCTGGAAACCCAACCTGAGGGTCTGCGCGAGTAAGGCCCACGACCCGCTGATGTAACTGGTCGGGCTGGCTTGACAAGTCGCCGCGGGCGGTGCCGCTGTTGTGCTGATGCGGCTGGCTTAGGGCCTACGGTCTGCTGATGCAACCGGCAAAGCTGCTCTCCGGGATCTCAAAAAGCTTGTGAAGAGCAAAGTAGGGATCCCGGTAGCCCCTCAGCGCAGATCATACAGGCGCCCTCCCTCCATGCGCACCACCCGGTGGCCGGCCCGCTCCACCAGATAGGGGTCATGGCTGGTCATGATGACGGTCACCCCAAAGGAATTGAGCCGCTCCAAAATCTGGAGAACCAAGAGGGAGTTTTCCGGATCTAGGTTTCCTGTTGGCTCGTCCGCCAGCAGCAGCACCGGCATGTTGACAATGGCACGGGCCAGGCTAAGGCGCTGCTGTTCCCCCCCCGAAAGCTCATGGGGAAAGTGATCTCGCTTTTCGGTCAGCCCCACCATCTTTAGGGTCGGCCCAATGCGACGGCGGATTTCTGCGGGGGACAGCCCTTGGGCGCGCAGCACGAAGGCCACATTTTCTGCCAGGGTGCGGTTGGCCAGAAGGCGATAATCTTGGAAAACCACCCCCAAGCGCCGCCGTAACATGGCCAGCGGACGCGGTGGGATGCGGTAGGGTCGCCGCCGCCCTTCAGAAGAAAAGAGACAGACTTGATCGACGATGACCGTGCCCTCGGTGGCCTGTTCCGCCCCGTAGAGTAGCCGCAGCAGGGTGGACTTGCCCGCCCCGGAGACCCCAGTTACGAACACAAACTCGCCGCGGCGCACCTCCAAGTTCACATCCTGAAAAATTAAGTTGCCGTTGGGAAAGACCTTGCTCACGCCCCGCAAGGACACCATGCTGGCCGGGGCTTGCAGGGATCCGGATTGGGTGCTGCTGTAAAAGCCCAGGGTGGCCTCTGGATGGGCTGGGGCAGGGGGATGAGGGGTCGGAGCCGTACCCGCCCAACGGTGTAAGCGAGGGTGTAAGCGAGGAGGATAGCCGATGTGCTGACCGATCACCATAGTAAGCGCCTAGACAGAGGAGGGAGAGAGCGCCGGCAGACTAGGGGCGCAAACGAGAAGAGGGATCCCACAGCACTCGCCAGACAAAGCTGGGCAGAGCTAACATGCGTCGCCAGCGCCAGGGTTCCTGATAGAGACGATACAACCATTCCAGGTGATGGTCACGCCACCAACGGGGCGCTCGCCGTTTTTGGCCGGCCCAAATGTCCAAGCTGCCCCCCACCCCCATCCAGATGGCTTGGGGCAAAAGGGGACGCCACTTTTGGATCCACAGCTCCTGCCGCGGGGATCCCAGCCCCACCCACACCAGTTGCGGTCGAAATTCCTGGAGAGCTTGCAGAAGCTCTTTTTCTTCCTCGCTAGAGAAGTAGCCGTGGTAGCCCCAGAGGGCCAAAGCAGGACACTGGGCTTGCCAATATCGAATTGCTGCCCGGTTGACTTCCGGCCTTCCCCCCACCAGGGCCAAGCGCCACCCCCGTTCTGCCGCCAACGGGATCAGGGTTTCTGCCAGCTCGATCCCCGGCACCCGCTGGACGCGGATCCCCTGCCGCCGCAGGGCCCACACCACCCCAATGCCATCGGGGATCACCAGCTCTGCTGCCTGCAGCACCTGGGCAAAGGCGGGATCCCGCTGCGCCTGCATGATCATTTCCGGGTTGCAGGTAACCACCTGAGCGCCCTGACCCTCCCGAATACGCGCCTCAATCCAGGTGGCGTAGCTCTGTAGGCTGGCCTCCGGCAGAGCAAGGTGCAGGTTCACGCCCAGAATCGCATGGATGGATAACGACACTACCGACTGAATGCTGGCCCCCACTGGAGCCGTTGGACACGCTTTTAAGATAGCCCGGACCTTCTCCCAGAGGGAGAGGGGAGTTCGAGGAGGCATTTCATGGCTATTTGACCACGAAAATCTCTTCCCTCAGGCATCCGCGGCGGCATCCACGGCGTATCTCCATCAGACCAGGCCAGAGGGAATTGCCCGACCCAGAGCAAGCCCCTGAAGGTTGGTTGCCATCTTTCGAGACAGGAGACTTGAGATGAAGACTGCAAAGACTCCCTTCGCTCTGCCTCAATTGGCCGCCGAATGGGATCCCAGCCCTGCAACCTCCCGCCGCAGCTTGTTGTTGGCTGGTTTGCTGGCGGGCGTAGGTGGAGCAATTGGATTGCGCACCCTGCCCGGTGCCGCTCAGTCCAACACTGCTGATATTGCCATTCTCAACGCCGCCATCGACTTGGAACAGCAGGCAATCTGGGCCTACAAAACCGCTGCCGGCAAGTTGAGCAACACCGAGGTGGGCAAGATCGTGTTGGAAGTGGCCACCAAGAACCTGAAGGATCACGAACAGCACCGGGATCTGCTGGCGGGTGCCGTGCGGCAACTGGGAGGGATCCCCTCTCGGGCCCGGGATAGCTACGACCTTTCCACCTACATCGACAACAAAGAAGGCAATCTCGACTCCGATGCCAACATTGCCAAGCTGGCCCTGGCTCTGGAGTTTGATGCAGCCTTGGCTTACAACGACGCGTTTACCCAGCTTTCCAACAAAGACCTGGTGGCTGCCGCCAGCACCATTGGCCCCAACGAAGTTGCCCATGCCACCGCAATCCGGGCCGTGTTCCACAGCCTTGATCCCAGCATTCTGGTGGTGCCTGCCCCCTTTGTCAGCGCCGAGACTCGGGAGCGCTGGATCCTGAAGGTGTAAAGCCCCTGCCGGCGATGACTTCCAGCTAAAGCCGCCAACCCCCGGCGACAGCAAGGTGTAGAACCCCCACCGGCGCTGATCTCCAAAGCCTTCCAACGTCCTCTGTAGGATCTTGGGGTTTGGAGATCTTTGGAGGTTCTTTGGAGGTCAAGGTGTTCCACACCGCTGTCGCAATCGCCTTCTTCTGAACGCCTCAGCTTTTTTTCGCTTCCTAACCTGTGTGGAGAAAGCCCTATGCCAATGACGCGGCGGTTGCTGTTGCTCAGTGGGCTGGGATCCCTGCTCAATGCGGGGGCCATCTTGGCCGTGGATCGGTGGCGACAAGCCAGCTCCGTTGCGGAGCGGGATCCTGTCGAAGCAACGGCGGCAGCAGAGGTAATCATTCGCGGGTTTCAATACCTGCCCTCGGAGGTTACCCTCAAGCGGGGGGGCAAGGTGACCTTCACCAACCTGGATTCCACCCCCCACACGGCTACTCCCATAGAGGGAGCGCAGTTTCAAGGGACGGGACGGCTGAGGCGCAACGAGAGCAAAGCGGTGGTGTTCGAAGTAGCTGGGATCCAGGACTATTTCTGCGATATCCACCCCAGCATGGTGGGCCGTATTGTCGTCGTCGATTAGGTGAAGGCCATGCAAATGGAACCCCTGGGATCCCCTCTTCCCTTCTGGAACATTTGTCGGCGGGTGTACCTGGTTTGGGCCGTCCTTTTGGGGATTGGGTTTGCTGCCACCCAGTTTCACCAAGAGGCCAACATCAACTGGCTGTGGCTGGTGATTTCCCTGATTGGGTTGGGCTACATGGTGCGGCAGACTAGCTTGCCGGAGTTTCGAACAGCCGGACTGGCCCACCTCTACTTTGTGGGTTTGGTGTGGACGTTGGTGATCGCCCAGGGCATGATCCTCTCGGTGCTGCCCTTTGTCGGGCGTACCCCTTTGGCAGCTTTGAGCCCATACCTGGGGGTGTTTTGGCTGTGGCAAATGGGGCTGGGTCACTGGCTCAACGGCTTGGTGGATCCGCCGCGTCTCCCCTACTGGATCACCGGTGGGATCCAGATCCTGGCCGGAGTTGCCTGCCTGCTGTGGGGGCTGGAATGGCAGTTTGCGGTGGCAGGGGGAATCGGGGCTTTGGCCATGCTTCTTTTGATCCGGTTGCACTGACCCGTTCACTGATCTGACTTTGGGGTCTTATCCAGGCGCACTCGCCAAACTCCACCTCCCACGGCCACTTCATCCCCAGGGCGCAGCTTGCGTCCCCGCCGGGTTTCCACCTCGCCATTCACCCGCACTTGCCCCGCTTGGATGAGCTGCTTGGCCTGCCCACCGGTGGGAGCAACCCCCGCCAGCTTGAGGAACTGATCCAGCTTGATCACGGGATCCGCCGCCGGCTGGGGATCCCTTTGAGGAGTCTCCGCCATCACTTCACCCAAAAGGTTTTGACATTTACAAATTCCAGGATCCCTTCCCGACTCAGTTCCCGTCCATATCCTGAGCGTTTGATGCCGCCGAAGGGAAGGCGCGGGTCGGACTTGACCATGCCATTGATGAATACGGATCCCGCCTCCAGCTCCTCCAGCAGGCGCTCTTGTTCCTCTGGATCGGTTGTCCAGGCGCTGGCACCCAGGCCAAAGGGCGTGTTGTTGGCCAGCTCAATGGCTGCCGACACATCCGGGACGGTGAACAGCAGCGCCACCGGCCCGAACACCTCCTGGTGGGCCACCGGATGATCCGGGGGGATGTCGCTCAGGATCGTGGGCGGGTAAAAATTTCCTCCCAAGGGGGATCCGCCGATATGGACTTTGGCTCCTGCTTGCACCAAAGCCTGCACCTGTCCGTCCACCTCTTGCAGGATGCTGGGGGTAGCCAGAGGCCCCACATCGGTTTGCGGATCCAAGGGATCCCCTACCTTGAGCCGGCGAAATCGCTCCGTCATGGCAGCCGTGAAAGGTTCAGCGATAGCCCTGTGCAAGATAAATCGTTTGGCGGCAATGCAGGACTGGCCGTTGTTGATCAGACGGGCCGTGACCGCTGTGGCAACTGCTGCCTCCAGATCGGCGCTGGGCAGCACGATGAAGGGATCGCTCCCTCCCAGTTCCAGCACTGTTTTTTTCAGATGTTGACCGGCCAAACGGGCCAGGCTGGAGCCGGCGGCTTCGCTGCCGGTGAGGGCGGCCCCCCGCACCCGTTCATCCGCCACCACCTCTGCCACCTGGGCTGCTGTGATCAGCAGGGTTTGAAAGACCCCTGGCGGAAATCCCCCCTCCCGAAAGATCTGCTCTAGGGTCAAAGCCGATTGGGGCACATTGGATGCATGTTTCAGCAAGAGGGTGTTGCCCGCCATCAGGGCTGGGGCGGCACAGCGAAACACCTGCCAAAAGGGAAAGTTCCAGGGCATCACCGCCAAAATCACCCCCAGCGGCTGGTAGCGGATCCCGCTGCGGCTGGCATCGCTGGCGTTCGCGTAAGCGTTGCGTAGCAATATGGAGCGCTCGGCCAAGAATCCCTCTGCCTCCTCGGCATAGTAGCGACAAACCCAAGCGGATTTTTCCACTTCGGCAACGGCAGAGGCCAAGGTTTTGCCCATCTCCAGGCTGATTAGGCGGCCAAACTCCGCTTTGCGCTCCTCCAGGATCCCTGCCACCCGCTTCAGCCAGGCGGATCGTTGAGCAAACGGGATCCGACGATAGCTCTGAAACCGCTCGTGGGCTTGGGCGATACAGCTTTGGATCTGCCCAGCGTCGAAAACGGGGTAGCGAGCCAATTCCTCTCCGGTGGCGGGGTTGATGCTGACCAGGTGCCCCATCGTTTTCCCTCAACGCCTGTTTCTCCACTCTGGCATTTGTGCTCTGCCTGGAATAGTGCTCCGCACTGCTACTGCGTTCGCGTAAGCGTTGCGTAGCAATATGGAAAGATTTGCGGAGTGGGGGACTCAGGGTTGCGGGCTGCCGGTGGTGTCTGTTCGGGATGGCGGGGCGGATCCAGGAGCAGACCAGAACTCGTAGGCTGCTTGCGACAGGCTGGCGATCAGCCCTTCGGCTCTGGGGTCGTTGGGGGTTTCTCGCTTCACCCACACCGCCGCCACATAGCGCCGCCCGTTGGGCAAATCCAGGATCCCGGCATCCCCCACCACGGAGCTCAAGGTTCCCGTTTTGTGGGCAATGCGCACCTCTTGACCCAAGTTGGGCCGGAAATAGGAGGGCCGTTGGGTGCGCCAGAGAATGTCCAGAAAACGGTCGCGGCTGCGGCGGCTGAGCATGCGCCCCTGTTCCACCTGGCTGAGCAGCCAAACCATGTCGCGCGGGCTGCTGGTGTTGGTGCCTTCCAGATCCGGTAGCCACCATGAAATTTGCGTGTGTTGTAGCCCCCACTGCCGAAATTTTTGGTTGAGAGCCTCCTGCCCACCCAGGCGATCGATGATCAGATTGGTGGCGAAGTTGTCGCTGAGGGTGATCATCAGGGTGGCCGCTTCCAAAGCAGAAACCTGGGATCCCAGCGGGCGGGTTTGCAGCACGCCTGCCCCCCCTCCCTTGAGATCTTCCCGCAGGGTGAGCCTCTCATCCAGCCGCACCTGTCCGGTTTCCACAGCCTGGAAAAAAGCCAAGAGAATGGGGATCTTGATCACGCTGGCGGCAGGAAAAGCCTGATCCGGCCTAACCCCGGCAAAGGCGCCGGTTTCCACCTCCCAAAACAGGGCTCCTGCCGTCAAACCCGGTTGGTCGGCCAAAGCGGCCAAGCGCTCCTGCAAAGCCGGGATCGCTTCTCCCCGCAGAATGTCACTTGGCAATGCCGGCGGGGGAGGATCCCCAAGCTGCGTCGTGGACTGTTCTGTCCGGCCAGCGGTGGTCGATTGCAGCAGTTGCGAGAGGCCCGCCATCGTCAGGCCCAGGATGAGACTTAAGCTCAGTCCCCTGAGCAACACTTGCCCGAGAGATGGAGAACGTCTCAAGCGGCGAGGCCGGGCAGCCCGTTGGCGCAGACGAGCAATGGCTTTCTGGCGGGCAAGACGCAGCGGTTGAGGACGGGAAACCAATAGGGATCCCCTAGGGGCAGGAAGCAGGCGACCAGAACCTGTTTGCGGCTTTGACCCCTCTGGAGGCGGGACGGCGTTCTTGGCAGGTTGTGGAGGGCGGCGGGGATCCCGCGACTTCTCTGGCAAAGGCCTACGGCCCGCTAGCGCGGATGGATCGGTGCCTTTCCTCTCCCTTGCTTTGGTCATGAGAACGGTTGCCTTTTCCCGACAGCGGTGCGGAGTACTAACGCCATGCTCCTAACAGACAATGCTGACCGTTTCACCGACTCAACTTCGGTGAGCTTGGCTTAATTAAACCCACAAATTGACCAACCTGACCTACGATTGCAAAACGCCCATCAAACTGTCATCACTACACTATGCCTCCACGTCCGCGTTAGCAGTGTGGGGCAGTGACGAGATGTACCATCCCCCGGCCCGGCGGCTCAGAACCCCATCCTTGACCACAGGGATCGGTGGCAGCTCCGCACGGTGAACTGAACAAGGCCAGAACAAGCAGCGTGCTGGAGGAAGAGCCAGGTATGCAATGATTCAAGCGGATCTGCATCTAGCGTGGATCAGTTGTATGCGACTCCGTATATAGTATTGGGTGATGCGGGATCCCCACCCAAAATAGGGGCTTTGCCCCTCGACAGAGGTCGAGCAGATGTTCTAACCTTGGCTTCTAGGGTGGCCCAAGAGCGCTCTTCAAGATAGGTGTGCCGGGGTGTTGTCAGCGATGGCCAACCGGGATCCTAAGGCTGAGAGTGTGCCGCATCGCTAGCCTAAGCCCTGTTGAGCGGGTTTAATCTAGGCAGCTTTTGATTTGCCCCAGGCTGTTGGTTAGTACTTAGGAAGCTGACCCCATAGCAACCAGAACAAGGCGCGATGCCGGGAGTTGAGATGAGAATGACGCGTTGTAATGTAATATCGCCTGTGCGCTCCCTCTGCCGCTGTGCAGCTCAGGTGGGCGGCGTAGCCGGGATCCTGATCGGAACAGCTTGGGGGGGTTTGGCTGTGACTCCTGTTTGGGCTCAGGAGAATGCCCTACTGGCTCAGGCAGCCGCAGGCCCCATGAGCCGGCAAGAGGTGGCGGAGCGGCTAAATCTGGTGCCTGTTTTTGCCATTGTGTCTCAGAACGGCACCCCCGTTGTCGCCAATGTGGAGCGAGATGGCCGCACCATCCAAGTGGTTTCCTTCTGGCTGGATCAGGCCCAGGCCCAACAAATGTTGGAGCAGGTGAAAGCCAGCAACCCCGAGATAGCCAGTCAAGCCCGGGTGGTGCCTCTCTCGCTGGGGTATGCCTACGAAAAATCGGAAGAGGAGCGCGCCAAGAATAGTGACCTGTATTTTGAGGTGGTGCCTCGGGCTTCTGATGTGGAGGCAGCCAAGCAGGTGCTGAAGGAAACCGGACAAGATGTGCCCCCGGAGGCAATCGGCGTGCCTCTGTTCTATGGCCGCTCCGGCGAGGGGCTGCTGACCATCGAGCAGGATGGCCATGAGGTGGTGCCCTTCTTCTTCGACCGCAACGATTTGCGGAGGGCTTTGGATCGGGCGGCGGCGCAGAACCCGGATGTAGTTGGAAAGACCCAGATTGAAGTGACCTCGCTGGCCATTGTGGTAGAGCGTATGCTGGCCCCCGACGCGCAGGCCGATGTGCAGAAAATTGCCTTTATCCCCTCTCGCTCGGCGCTGGAGTATATCCAATCCCTGGCCCGGCCTGCCAATCCTTCTGCAAGTCCCCAGCCTCAGCGTTAACCTAAGCCCCTGATGGGATCCCCGTCTGCTCTGGTGAAGCGGTTAACAGAGTGGCGTGCCCAAGCCCTGAGGGCGGCAAAAGCGGCTGGGATCCCTGCCGAGGAAGTGGAGATTTTGCTCAGGGAACGGCTGGGGTGGGGGCCATTGGAGCGGTTGATGGGTCGCGCTCCGGCTGGGGAGGGGGATCCCCTGGAGGAGGTGCAGGCCCTTTGGCGGCAAAGGGTGGAAGAGCGCATCCCCCTACAGTATCTGTTGGGCAAAGTTGAGTGGGCGGGCTTGAGCTTACGGGTGACGCCGGCGGTGCTGATCCCGCGCCCGGAGACCGAGCTGCTGGTGGAGCAGGCTTCCCTCTGGCTGCAGGCCAATCCTCTGCCGCCGGGATCCTGTTTTGCCGACCTGGGTACAGGCAGCGGGGCGATTGCCATTGCGTTGGCCCATCAGCACCCCCAGTTGTGGCTTCTGGCCGTGGATTCTAGCCCAGAGGCCTTGGCTATTGCAGCAGACAATGTGGCAGCCCATCATCTGCAGGAGCGGGTGAAGTTGCTGCTGGGATCCTGGTTTGTGCCCTTGGATCCCTGGCGGGGGCAGCTGCGCGGCCTGGTTTCCAACCCTCCCTACATTCCCTCTGCTGAGCTGGCCTCTCTCATGCCAGAGGTGCGACTGCACGAGCCACGACAGGCTCTGGATGGCGGAGAAGATGGCCTAGCCCACTTGCGGCTGTTGATTCAAGCAGCACCGGATTACTTGGCCCCGAACTCCTTTTGGGCGGTGGAAGTGATGCGAGGCCAAGCCCCTTGGGTGGCGGAGCAGTTGCAAGCTAGAGGCTGCTATCGGCAGATCCAAGTTCACCGAGATCTGGCCGGGGTTGAACGGGTGGTCAGCGCCCACTTCGTCGGATAGAAAAGGGTAGGATCCCATAAGATGGGGTATCGCCGGAGCCGGAACTGTCCAAAACTTAAAGCTCCGAGCCCAGAGATCTGAGCACGGATGGGATCCCCTGTCCTTCGCCAGGAGCACTTCTTGAGGGAGCCTTCGCCTACAGCCAAACCCGACCCACCCTTACAGCAGGCCGCCCCTGCCGACGGGCAAGGGGCCGTGGATTGGCAATTTGCTTTTGAACGCTCTGAGGTGATGCGAGCCTTTCAACAAGAGTTGCTCGTCAGCATCGGCCATGAGCTGCGCAATCCCCTCAGCAGCCAGATGGGATCCCTTCAGTTGGTGTTGTCGGATCTATGTGACTCTCCCGAAGAGGAGCGGGAATACCTGCAAAGTGCCAAAGAGGCGGTAGAGCGTCTGATCAAGCTGCTTGAGGAATACACCCGCCTGGCTCGCCATGACCTGCCCATCCAACCCCTGCGACCGGAACCGACCCGACTACGCCCCCTCCTGCAGGATGTGTACAGCCTAACTCGCCTACAGGCCCAGGATCAGGGCATTCGCTACGAATGGCCGGCCCTACAACCCACCTCGGCCTTTGAGGTGCCCCTTCTCCCCGACAGCCTCACCGTTTGGGCGGATCCCCACGGCTTGGTGCAGGCGCTGCTGGGAGTGTGTCGCTGGGGCATCCGCACCCTACGCTACGGTTCGATGGCTTTGCACCCCTATCCCACCGCAGAAGAAGAGGGGCGACTGTGCCTGGGGTGGAACCTTGAGGGGCGATGCCATGTGCCCATTCAAACAGAGGGCTGTGCCGTCTGGCGGGTAAGCGAGCGGCTCCTGAGAGAAATGGGAGGCCAGCTGGAACTCTGCGAAAGCGGCCCCTACCGAGTTGGCATCAAGGTGACCCTGCGCCTCGCCCATTGAACCCCAGGCCAGAGGGACTTGGGCCTATCGGCTTCTCAAAGCTGGCCAGTTGGCATCTGCCCTCTTGATCAAGCCGGGGATGTCGCGCTCCCAGTTACGCTGTACCCGCTGGTTGGCGTTCAGGTACAGCTTGTCATCGACGATTTTCCAGGCAAAGGGATCCACCGGGTAAAGGTAGTTGTGGGCCACGGCCCAGGCACAAAACCCGCCGTACTGGGGGGCAAAGCGCTCTGGGTCGTTGCGAAACCGCTCCCGATTCTCGGCGCTGGCAAACCTCCAGGTCACCCCTCCCCACTCCCATTCATACTCTGGGGATCCCTTGACGGGCTTGCCGTCGATGAAATAGGCCACCGGGTCATAGCCCCGCAGGGCCAGGCCATCCGTTGCAAAAAAGGGGCCCGGGGATCCCTCCTCGACAGCCCCAACAACCTGTCCTTGGGCTGGGAGAGACAGGAGCCAAGCCGGATGAGAAGCAACAGCTCCAACCATCAGCAGCAGCGGGATCAAAGCCCAACGATTTTTGACCATCACAACCTCCCCAATCCTCAATCGAGATAAAAATCTCCTCCACTTCCAGAAAAGCACTGCGCCCTTCCTCTCAGATTCAAAAAGAGACCTGAGAAGACCCTGGCTTCTGCGGACTGGGAACAGTCTGGCCGCAGCGGGGAAATTTGCCTGTGATTTGGATCGGGGAGATCCAATCTAAAAAAAGCTCAACCTTCTCGGCGCAGGGCCAATTCGGCCCGATCCAGTTGCATTAGCACCCGCTCCACCTTTTCGGGGTTGAGAGGCCGGTTGGAAGTGCGGTACTGGGAGGCCAGCGTATTAAACACCGTGCGCAAAGTGGTAAAAGACTGCAGCTTGTCGTAGCGATGGCCGTGGTAGCGCCCAGAAAACTCCTGGATGGCCTGCATGGCTTCCGCTCGCGCCTCCTCTGGGTTCATCAGGGGATCCCCTTCGGAAAGGACGGTGCGCAGGGTTTGGATCAAGGTCATGCTGTCTTCGTAATACTTGCCGGTGAGACGGGCAGCCTGAGCAACTGAACTCCCTGATCCCAGCAAAAGGGCTACAGACAGGAGCAGGCTGACAAGACGCCGAAAAAAAGTTTTGAGCATGGGGAACCTAATGTAACTTATTTTTAAGCATAAGCCACAGCAACACCAGAGGAGTCATCCAAAAGATGCTGTTCACGCCCTTCAGCGACTTTCTGCAGAGGCTAGGCCAGTACGGATCCCATTGGACAATGTTAGCCCTGATCTTGGGGTTTGCCTGTGCTCACAGCGGATTAGCCTACTTGCGGCCCTGGGGGGAAAGCTGGCTGGGATCCCGTCTGTACCGCATCTTCTTTGCTCTGGTGAGCCTCAGTTTGGCACCACTGTTGCTGATCTATTTTTTTAACCATCGCTACGACGGGGTGATTCTCTGGGATCTCCAAGCCGTCCCAGGCATCCGCACCACCGTTACTCTTTTGTCTGCCCTCTCTTTTTTCTTTTTGTATCCGGCCACCTTCAACTTGCTGGAGATCGCCGCCATTCGCAAGCCGGAGATCCACCTGTTTGAGACCGGGATCATCCGCATCACCCGTCATCCGCAAATGGTGGGCCAGGTGATCTGGTGTGTAGCCCATACCCTTTGGATTGGCTCCAGCTTTATGGTGGTGACCTCGCTTGGGCTCATTGCCTACCACCTGTTTGCCGTTTGGCATGGGGATCACCGCCTGGAGCGGAAATACGGGCAGGCCTTCCGCGATCTCAAGGCGCGCACCTCCGTGATCCCCGGCTTGGCCATTCTGCAGAAGCGACAGCAACTGCGCCCCCAAGAGTTTTTTCGCTGGGCCTATCTGGGGGTATTCAGCTTTGTATTGATTCTTTATGCTTTCCATCCCCAAATGGTTTCTGCAGCCAGCCAAGTTGCCTGGTAGCATGATCCCAAAGAACTTCTTTAGTTTGGGAGTGATGGCCTTGCAAGTTGCTTTAGATGCTTTTAATCAAGAACTTTTGACAAGTGATGGGTTGGTTTTGGTGGATTTCGGCGCCCCTTGGTGTGGCCTGTGTCGCTTCATTCAGCCGATTACCGACCGTCTCGTAGCCGAGTGGGGAGGGGCGGTCAAAGTACTGCGGGTGAATGTAGACGACAATTTTTGGCTGCCGCGCCGCTATCGGGTGCGCTCTTTGCCAACCCTAATTTTGTTTGAGAAAGGTCAAGAAGTGCAAAGGCTGGAGCACTTCGCCAGCCGCGATGAGGTGCTTCGCCGCTGCGAGCAGTTGTTTCTTGACCACCTGCGCTACCTGGGTTCGGGAGCCTGCTCATCCTCGTTTGAGCCCCAAGCCCCGCCGCCCGGCGTGTAGAGGGTGATTACGTCGCCGGCTTTTAGGGAGCGGCTGATTTTGCCAGGCAAGGGATCCCCATTGAGGAGGTTGATCCCCACTTGGCCTGGCCCGCCTCCCTGTTCTCCTTGGGGGGCATAGTGGCGCCGCTCGGTGAGCAGGGAGAGGGTGCAATCCTGCAAAGTCTGGATGGAGCGGATCAGTCCCCAGCCGCCCCGCTGTTGGCCATGGCCGCCGGAATCCTGGCGGAGCTCGTAGCGCAGTACCCGCAGGGGATACTCCAGCTCCAGAGCCTCGATGGGGGTGTTGAGGGTATTGCTCATGCCCACATGCACTCCGTCCAAACCCGGTCGTTGCCGGCTGGCCCCCTGACCACCTCCCAGGGTTTCGTAGTAGGTGAAGTGGCGGTTGCCCAGCACACAGTTGTTCATGGTGCCCTGCCCCTGAGCGATGCTCCGCAATCCGGCCACGGGAGCCAGAGCTTTGAACACCACATCGGCAATGCGCTGCGAGGTTTCCACATTGCCCGCCACCACTGCTGCCGGAAACTGGGCATTCACCAAGCAGCCGGGCGGCGCCACGATCTCGATGGGATCCTCCAAGCCGACATTGCTGGGGGCCGTGGGATCCAACAGACAACGCAGGGCAAACAACACTGCCGAGCGGGTGACGGCCAGCGGCGCATTCAGGTTTCCCGCCATGGCCGGAGCGGTACCGGTGAAGTCCACCCGCAGCTTCTCGCCCCTGACCTCCACCTGCACCCGGATCTCGATGGGTTCGGGCGGATCCCCGTAGCCCTCCAACCAGTCCTCAGCGGTGTAGATCCCATCTGGCAGAGCCTGAATCTGCGCCCGCATCCGTCGGCGGCTGTATTCGATCACCCCCGCAACCAACTGCCAAGCCTCTTCTTCTCCAAAGCGGGCCAGCAGCTCCCGAAACCGGCTCACCCCAACCCCGTTGGCCCCCACTTGGGCCTGCAAATCCCCCCGCCGCTGCTCGGCATTGCGCACATTGGCCAGAATTAGGCGCAGCAGATCTTCTTGCCAGTGCAACGCTCCTTCCAGAGAGAGCCTAGCCAGCCGTACCGGCGGGATCACCAGCCCCTCCTGCCAGATTTCGCTGGAGTCGGCGGGCATGGAGCCGGGGCGCATCCCTCCAATGTCGGCATGATGGGCACGGTTCACGGCATAGGCGCAAATCCGGTCGGGATCCCTCCAGCCGGGAATGGCCGCGACCACCGTAACGTCCGGCAGATGGGATCCCCCCTGGTAGGGATCGTTAAGGACAAACACATCTCCGGGTCGCGGGTTGGCTGCCACCACCGCTCGCACCGCCTGCGAAAGGGCGCCCAAATGCACCGGGATGTGAGCTGCCTGGGCAATGCAAGCCCCTTGCGAGTCAAACAGAGCTGTGGAGCAATCCCGCCGTTCCTTGATGTTGGCCGAGTATGAACCGCGGATGAGGCGCGCCCCCATCTCTTCGGCAATCCCCGCCAGAGCGTTGGCCATGACCTGCAACCGGATGGGGTTGGAGACAGGACGGTTGCTATCCATACCTCTCCAATCAAAGCCTGCGCCGCAGCCAAACGGCCACCCTGCGGATCCCTTGCCAGAACTGCAAACGACGTTGCCAGCGGGCAAGGGTATGGCGATTCTCGCGCAGACGATCCCGCAGACGCAGCAACTCAGCCGGGGTGGGAGCCAAAGCCTGCTGAGCTGCTTCTCGCCAATCAGCCATGGCCCGCTCCGTAACCCCAAGAGCCGAGCGCAGGCTCAAAATGATGGGGATAAGGGCGATCAGAGCCAGAAACAGCAGCCCGTTAAGAGCACAAACTGCCCAGACGGCCCATCCTGAAACTCCCATCGGCATTTACGGAGGTCTCCGGGTAGGGATCCCGACAAGCCTCACTGCTGCTGCAGCATCAAGGGGCGCAACACACGGCCATCCCCCACCACAACCACCGTTGACAGCACCTGCCCGCCGCGACGGAAGGTAATCGGCACCGATTGGCCCACCGGGGTGTTTTGAATGATTTGTTGCACATGCTGCACGGAGGTGACCCGCTGCCCATCCACGCCAATCAGGATATCGCCTTGGGCCAAACCAGCTCGTTGAGCAGGGCCGTCTTGGAGCAGGCCGACCACCTGCACCCCTTGAACTTGCGGTGCGGGGCCGAACAGACGACGGCTGATGGCGCTCTGAGCCTGCTCGCCGTTCACCGTTTCAATGGCAACTCCAATGAAGCCGTTGCCTACAGCAGAGGAGGCAGGCGACCACTGGACCCCGAAGCTGTTGGCGTCGCTGCTGACCTGAACCGTGGAGCTGTAGGGATTGTAAGCTTCACCCCCAACCGAGCCGCAGGGGTAGGCCACAACTGCATCTGCCAGCAAAAAAGAGGCGGGCAGGGCTAGGGCAAGCTTGAACAGATGGGTTGGTTTCTGCATGGTTCGACCCTGGAAACGGCAAGTAAAGGTAAGCTCGGATCCGCAAGACGCTTAGGTGGATGCACCAGCCAGATGCTAAGCAGCGGAAACCGCCGACCGGGCAGCTTGCACCGCCCTTCCCTCAGTGATAAACCCAAAATCGCCAACTGTCGATAGGCTTGGCCGTGCTTCTGGGCTGGCTCCCGAGGTTTTGCCGGCCTTCCTGTAGCAATTCTTCAAGTCTTGGGATCCCTTGCAGCCCTCAGCTCACCCGGCTACAGGGCTCACAGGCTGGCAAAGCGATCGGTGGCCTCCAGCAGGGCAGCGCGGATTCCGGGTTCGGTGATGGAATGTCCGGCATCGGGGATCATCCGAAACTCCGCTTCCGGCCAAGCCTGATGCAGCTCCCAAGCAGAGATGGGCGGGCACACCACGTCGTAGCGCCCCTGGACGATCACCGCCGGCAGATGCCGCAGCCGTCCCACCTCCCTGAGGAGCTGATCCTCCGGATCCAAAAAACCGCCGTGGACAAAGTAATGGCACTCAATGCGGGCAAAGGCCTCGGCAAACTCTCCCCGACCAAAGCGCTCGATGAGCTCTGGGCTGGGGATCAACTTGCTGGTGCTGGCCTCCCAAACAGACCAGGCGCGAGCTGCCCTCAGCCGTACCTGGGGATCTGGGTCGTTGAGGCGGCGGTGGTAGGCTGCCAGCAGGTCATCCCGCTCTTCGGGAGGGATCGGCTCCAGGTAATGTTCCCAAGCATCGGGGAAAAAGTAGCTGGCCCCCGACTGGTAAAACCAGCGGAGCTCAAAAGGGCGCAAGAGAAAAATGCCCCGCAAGACAAACCCCAGGCAGGATTGGGGGTGGGTTTGCCCGTAGGCCAGGGCGAGAGCGCTGCCCCAGCTGCCCCCGAACACAAACCAGCGCTCAATGCCCAGATGCTGGCGCAACCTCTCGATGTCTGCCACCAGATCCCAGGTGGTGTTCTCCCGCAGCTCGGCATAGGGGCGACTTTTCCCGCAGCCCCGCTGATCGAACAGCACCACCCGCCAGCGGCTGGGATCGAAATACTGCCGGTAGATGGGATCGATCCCGCCTCCAGGCCCCCCGTGCAAAAACACCACCGGCTTGCCTGCCGGGTTGCCGCACTGCTCGTAGTACAGGGTGTGGAGGGAGGAAACCGCCAGAAAGCCTTGATCGTAGGGCTCGATGGGGGGATAGAGATCGCGCGACATAACTTGAAGCTCTGCTGGTCATCACTCTCAGGGTCTGCGCAGGGCAATGGTGGCCTTGGGCGGGATCCCTTCCTGAAAGGTCTCGCCATCCGCGGCCAGGATGACAAATTGCAGCTCCTGCCCCGGCTGGGCGCCCAAATTGCTCCAGGGGATGGCCACCTCCAAACAGGCATCCACCACCGCCTTCACTTGATGGCCGATGGCGTGCCAGGTGTGGTACTCCCCTGCCTGCAAGAGCTGGGCTTGCACCTCTGCCGGATGCTGGCCGGTGCCGGGAGGCGGCAGTGACAACCGCAACAGGTGGCGGTAGTGGTAGTTGAGAGGGGCTTCTGCCGGCAATCCCTGCAGGGGAATGGGGCTGTTGACGGTGACGCGGTTGGGATAGAACCACAGCACCAGCAATTGCCTGGGCCGCTGCACCACCGAGTTAAAATCCAGCCGCAGGTAGAGGTTGAAGTGATCAAACCCGTACCAGAGGCGACGAACAATGCTGTTGCGGTGCATGGTGCCTCGGGCCGCTCCAATCTCCACCCGCCCCGCTTGGCTCCACTCCCGTTCTGCCGGACGACCGTTGATGGCCGGGTGGATAAACCCCTGCGGCAGGCGATCCCCTAGGCCGTCATGATCCTCCAGGGGAAATTGCAGCACGGTCGGCACCGCCTCTCCCAAAGCAGTGTAGAGCGCCTGCAGGTGCTCCCGAAACAACTGGTCGAAAACGGCATCATGGGCGGAGGAGTGGCCTGCCCCAAACCACCAGAACCAATCGGATCCCTCGGCGGCCCAGAGGGCCTCCCAGGCTTGGGGATTGGCGCGGGGATGATCCTGAATCACCTGGCGGGCCTGAGCCAAGAGCTCCCAAGCGCGGTTTTTGACGGGATCCCCAATCCAGGTGGTGAAGTCCGCCTCGATCCAGGAGCCACTGTGCAGCTGCTCTGCCGGCAAAAACTCAGTGGGAGGAAACTGATCCAGAAACTCGGAGACCGTCACCAAGCGCAGCGCCGGGTGCTGGCTGAGGCGGGTATAGAGGTTTTCCAAGAAGGGCCTGCCATCCTGGGGGTAGTACTCCCAGCAGTTTTCCCCATCCAGAGCGATGGTCACCAGCCAGGGCTGCTCCTGGGGCAGGCGGTTGCGGATGCTCTCCAGATGGCCAATGAGATCTTTGGCGGCAGCATCGGCGGGCATGGCGCTGTAGCTGAAGCCAATCAAATCCGAAAGGCGGTGATCCCGAAAGACGATGGCCAGATCCCCCCGCTCGGTTTCCAGGCGGTAGGGGCGGTAGAGCTTCTCCGGCTCCAGAATGTGGCCCTGCCCATCGCGATGAAAAGGCTGGCCCAGGCTCCACCCCAAAACCCCTTCGTCGGAGATGATCCAATCAAAGCCCTGTTTTTGCACAATCGGCACAATGGCAGGGCTTACGGATTGCTCGGAAGGCCACAGGCCCCGCGGCTCGCGGCCAAAGCGCTCCCGATAGATCTGCTTAGCCCGCTCCAGTTGGGTGTGGACATCCTGCTCCCAGTGAAAGGGGTAGCGAGGCAAAGGCAACCCTGGCCGAGCCACCCGCGCCGAGCGCTCGCTCACCAACAGGGGCAAGATGGGGTGGGTATAGGGGCTGGTGGTCAGTTCCAGTTGGCCGCTGCTCTGCAGTTTGGCGTGTTGGGGCAAGATGGCGCCGAGGATCTGTTGTTGCTTGGCGTAGATCCGCTGCCGATCCGCCAGGGTAAAACCGGATCCCATTTTGATCCAGCCCTCAATCTCAGGATCCTCCTGAAAGAGGGGATCAAACCAAGACAGGTTGTGCCAGGCCAGCAGATCGCTGAAGTCCTGCGGAGTCCAGTACTGCAGACACCAGTTCACCCCCTGAGATTCCCGTTGGTTGTAGAGCTGCCGGTAACGGGGGTAGGGCTCGATCATGGTGGGGTAGTGGCTGTCGAAAAAACGCTCGACCACAAAGCGCAGTTGATCGGGGCCGAGCTTTTCGACAGGGGATAGGGTCAGTTCCAGGTAAGGATCAAAAGCCGAGCCGGCCACATACTCTTCGATCTGTAGAATCAGGGAGGGCACCAGGTTAATCGTTTGGTGCAAGCGGGGATAGCGCTCCAGCAGCAAGACCAAGTCCAGGTAATCTTTGATCCCGTGTAGGCGCACCCAAGGCATGCGATATTTACCCGCCACCGGACTTTTGTAGAGGGGTTGGTGTTGGTGCCAAACCAGGGCGACGTGCAGCGGGTAGGTCATGGGCGGTACCGGATCCAACCATCACCCGGATACTAGCCCATCTGTCTGGCTGGCGATCGTAAGAAACTCTTGAATGTCTGAGCGCTGCCGGTGTCGATGGCGGTGGGGAAAAGCTTGCCATTCGGCAGATTCCTCAGGAGAATGGCGGCAAAAGGAAGAGCTGAGCCATGACTGCCGCTACCCACCTTCTGGAACAGTCGATCGTTGTCTTTTCCCAAAACTATTTGCCCATCAGCCGGGTCAATATCAAGCGGGCAATCGTGCTGCTGCTAACAGGCAAAGCCGAACCGCTCTCGATGATGAATGTGCCGGTGTGGAAGGTGCGCTCCCCCAGCCAGGTCATCGAGGTGCCCGAACATATTCGCCTGACCATCAAGGGCAAAGAGCGCGCTTGGCGCGTGCCCCCTGTGAATCGGCGGGAGGTTTTGCGGCGGGATCACCACACCTGCCAGTATTGTGGCAGCACCCACAATCTGACCTTGGATCATGTCGTGCCCCTCTCCAAAGGGGGATCCCACAGTTGGGACAATGTGGTGACGGCTTGCGAACGCTGCAATCAACGCAAGGGCAACCGCACCCCTGAAGAAGCCAACATGCCCCTGCGCAGCAAACCCCGTGCCCCTCTCCACCCAACGGTGGCTTTTGCAGAACAGTTTTGGCGCGAGCACCAAAGTCGGCAAGATCGGCAAGATTGAGGGTTGCCGTGCAAGCTAAGATCGGCGAACCCTGTTCCATCGATGAGGATCCGCGTCGGCCATGATGACCGTAATGGAGTTTTTTGCCCTCAGTGCCGGGGAGTGGATGTGCCAGCGCACCAGCCATCATTTGGCTTTTCGCCGCTCTGAGGGGGGGAGGTCGAGAGTCCAAATTGCAACGCTTTCGGCAACCGATCCGGCAGTCATACGGGTTTGCGAGTTGTTCAAGGTGGATCCCCGACGAGCTGTGGGAGCAGCGCGGGTGCAGTGGGATGGCGAGCAGGAGTGGGATAACGAAGAGTACAAGGGAGATGTGGTGCTGGTACCTATCCCCGATGAGACCGATCCCATGCGCGGGCAGTTGCTGCGGGATCAGGGCTACGCTGAGAAAGTACCGGTGGCCGGTACCTATGTCATGGGATCCGATGGTGCCCTCACCCTCTACACCCAGTATGAGATGACCGAATCGGAAGAGCGCATTTGGTTTGCCAGCCCCAACTTGCGCCTGCGGGCCAGCACTGTCAAGCGGTTCGGCGGCTTCAGCATGGCCTCTTTCTGCTCAGAGGTGCGCAAACTCTCCGCCGGCCCTTCTCCCACCCCTACGGTGGCCGAATCCAGCCCTTTCCGCAGCTAGAGCTGTTTCTCCTCAACTGCAACGCGGGTTGTGCTATGCACCAAGTCTTGGATCTGGGGATTAACCTGCTCCACGCCAATCAACACCAGGCCGACCACAACCGGGAGCATTTTGATGCCTGGGGAGTAACCTGTCTGAACCTCATGAGCGCGCCGGGGGCGGGTAAGACGTCTTTGCTGGAGAAAACCGTGGTCGCTCTTGCCGGCTCGCTGCGCCTGGCGGTGATCGAGGGAGACATGACGACCCAACTGGACGCGGAGCGGTTGCGTCGCTACGGGATCCCGGTGATCGCCATCAACACAGGGCGGGCCTGTCATTTGGATGCGGCCATGGTGGCCGGGGGCTTGCGGCAATTGGAAGCGCTACTGGATCCGCAGCAACTGGATTTGCTGCTGGTGGAAAATGTCGGCAACTTGGTCTGCCCGGCGGAGTTTGAGGTGGGGGAACACGCCAAGGTAGCCCTGCTCAGCGTCACAGAAGGGGAAGACAAGCCTCTCAAGTACCCGATTATGTTTCGAGAGGCGGATTGTCTACTGATCACCAAGGTGGATCTGGTTCCTGTCTTAGAGGTGGATTTGGAGCGGATCCAGGCCAACATCCGCGAGATCAACCCTTCTGTGCCGATTTTTTGTCTTTCTGCCAAGACGGGCGTCGGGCTGGAGCCCTGGCTGGGCTGGATCCGAGAGCAGATTCTCCTGGCCCAACGCCGACAGCAGCCGCAGTGAAGGGTATCATACTGGGCATCTGGCCGTGGAACTCTCCTCACCTGAGCTGGCCAGGCAGGGGATGAGTTAGCACCTCTGGCGGGTCAATTTCAGATAACGTGTGTGGATGGAAAATCCCGGCTATGGCCAATTTAAGCGACTTTGTACAGGGCATTGAGCAGTTGATCGAGCTGGCTCAGAAGCTGGATGAGAAAAAACAAAGTGGAGAGCTGCGAACCGAAGTCCGCATCCAGGCCCGTCCTCTGGGCAGTTCTATTCCCCCTTCCGGCTCCATCCCCCGCCGCCGCAGCCCTGCCCAAACGGGGGATCCCCCCTGGAGCAGCGAGCCCCAAGTGATGTCTGCGGTTCGCTTCCAGGAACCGTCCAAGGCCGCTGTGCCCGACCCGCCAGCAACTTCTGCCGACCGCCCAGAGTCTTGGGCTGGGCCACGCCTCAAGGATGTGGGGGGACTGAGGGAACAGCTCCAAGCGCTGCGGGAGATGGTGGAGATCCCCCTCAAGCGGCCCGATCTGCTGGCCAAGCTGGGGTTGGATCCGCCCCGCGGCGTGTTGTTGGTAGGCCCCCCCGGCACCGGCAAAACCCTGACGGCCCGCGCCCTGGCCGAGAGCCTGGGGGTGAACTACATCGCCATTGTCGGCCCGGAGCTGATCGGCAAGTACTACGGCGAGGCGGAGGCGCGCCTGCGGCAACTGTTTGAAAAGGCAGCCAAATCGGCTCCCTGTCTGGTGTTTATTGACGAAATCGATGCCCTAGTGCCCAACCGCGCCACTGTCGAGGGGGAGGTGGAAAAACGCCTGGTGGCCCAGATGCTGGGGCTGATGGATGGATTTGTGGCCCAAAAGGGGATCGTGGTGCTGGCAGCCACCAACCGGCCCGAGGCTCTGGATCCGGCTCTGCGGCGACCGGGGCGCTTTGATCGGGAGGTGATCTTCAAGGTGCCGGACCGGGAGGGGCGGCGGGAGATCCTGGCCATCCACACCCGCGGCATGCCCTTGGCGGAGGATGTGGATCTGGACAGCCTGGCGGATCAGACACTGGGCTTTGTGGGGGCAGATCTGCGGGGCCTGTGCCAGGCAGCAGCCTATGCGGCTTTGCGGCGGCAGGTGCCCGATTTGGGATCCCCCATCCCCGAGTCCCTGACGGTAACCGCAGCGGATTTTCAACAGGCTCTGCAACAGGTGAAGCCGGCGGTGCTGCGCTCGGTGGAGATTGAATCCCCGCAGGTGAGCTGGGATCAAATTGGCGGTTT
Source organism: Thermostichus sp. MS-CIW-36 (assembly GCF_054059035.1). Classification (NCBI taxonomy): domain Bacteria; kingdom Bacillati; phylum Cyanobacteriota; class Cyanophyceae; order Thermostichales; family Thermostichaceae; genus Thermostichus; species Thermostichus sp. MS-CIW-36. The sequence continues at coordinate 139,682 of NZ_JBSSBR010000001.1, read as the reverse complement.
GGATCACGCCAAGCAGATTTTGCAAGAGGCCATCGAGGGATCCCTGCTTCACCCTGAGTTGTACGAGCAGGCTCAGGCCCAAGCACCCAAGGGGATCCTCCTGAGCGGGCCGCCCGGCACCGGCAAAACCCTGTTGGCCAAAGCCATCGCTTCCCAGGCTAAGGCCAACTTCATCGCCGTCTCCGGCCCGGAGCTGCTCAGCAAATGGGTGGGATCCTCCGAGCAGGCGGTGCGGGAGCTGTTTGCCCGTGCTCGGCAGTGTGCCCCCTGCGTGATTTTCATCGACGAGATCGATACCCTGGCCCCGGCGCGAGGCAGCTACTCCGGGGATAGTGGGGTCAGCGACCGCGTTCTGGGGCAACTGCTGGCAGAGCTGGACGGGATCCGCCCCAGCCAAGGGGTATTGGTGGTGGCCGCCACCAACCGCAAGGCCAGTTTGGATCCCGCCCTCACCCGGGCCGGCAGGTTGGAGCTGCACTTGAGCGTGGAGCTGCCAGATCGCAACGGGAGACGGGAAATTTTGGCGGTTCACAACCGCAAGCGTCCCCTGGGGCCCGATGTGGATTTGCAAGGGTGGGCTGAGCAAACCGAAGGTTGGAGTGGTGCCGACCTCGCCCTGCTCAGCAATCGCGCCGCCATCGCTGCCATTCGTCGCCACCGGGCCACCTCAGAGTCGGTGGATGCCAAAACCCTGGTCATCCAACAGGAAGACTTCTGTCGGGCCTTTGCCGAGCTGCAGCAGCAACGCCAAGCCGGCTGACCAGGAAAACCGGGTTCGGCGCTCCGCGCTGCTAAAACGAACAAGCCCCGACTTACCGCTACGCGGTTCGCCTTGGCGGGCCGTAGGCCTTAGCAAGCCAGTAGGGCGGCTTTTGCTTTATCGCTACGCGATGCTTTCGCGAACGCCTCTGGTGGCACAGAGCGCTATGATCTTTCTCGAGGCACTGGTGAAAGTCAGTGTATTGCGTCCGGAGCTGAAGTCAGCGACTTTCCCACAGTTGCACCAGTTGGCTTTGGCCTCTGGAGAATTGTATTTCAGAGCCCTCGTCGCCTTTTGGCGCGTGGTGCGCAAGAAAGGTCTGTGGCTCAAACCCACCGGCCTCCTGCGCTGGTTCCCCAACACCTCAGAGAATGAGCTCCATGCCCATAGCGCTGTTCGCCTCTGGCGGCGCGGAGCGCTTGAAAGAATCCCCTGCTTTTAGGGGGGAATGTCAACTCCTCTTCGGCAAATCTCCATGGCCAGGATCAACGACCATTTCCTTAAGCTCAAAGCCGGCTATCTTTTCCCTGAAATTGCCCGACGGGTACAATCCTTTGCCGCCGCCCATCCCGAAGCTCAGATCATCAAAATGGGGATTGGCGATGTCACCGAGCCGCTGCCGGAAGCCTGTCGGACAGCCATGATCCGGGCGGTGGAAGAGATGGGGGAACGGGCCACCTTCCGCGGCTATGGGCCAGAACAAGGCTATGAGTGGCTGCGCCAGGCCATTGCCCAGCACGACTTCCAAGCTCGCAACTGCGATATCGATGCTTCCGAGATCTTCGTCTCCGATGGCTCCAAGTGCGACTGCGGCAACATCCTGGATATCCTCGGCCACGACAACACCATTGCCATCACGGATCCCGTCTATCCGGTTTATGTGGACACCAACGTGATGGCGGGCCATACAGGGCCAGCCAACGAACGCGGCGAATATGAGGGCCTAGTCTATCTGCCCATCACCGCCGAAAATCACTTCACCGCCAGCCTGCCCAGCCAAAAGGTGGATGTGATCTACCTCTGCTTCCCCAATAACCCCACAGGTGCAGTGGCCACGCGGGAGCATCTGCAGAACTGGGTGGACTATGCCCGTGCCCACAACTCCTTGATCCTGTTCGACGCCGCCTACGAAGCTTACATCACCGAGCCTGGGATCCCCCACTCCATCTACGAGATTCCGGGGGCGCGGGAATGCGCTATTGAGTTCCGCTCCTTTTCCAAAATCGCTGGGTTTACCGGCACCCGCTGCGCCTTTACGGTAGTGCCCAAGTCTTTGCGGGGGCAAGCTGCCGATGGATCCTGGGTGGATCTGTGGAGCTTGTGGTATCGCCGCCAATCCACCAAGTTCAACGGGGTGTCCTACATTGTGCAACGAGGGGCAGAGGCAGTTTATTCCGAAGCGGGGCAGGCGCAGGTGCGAGGTCTGGTGCAGTTTTACCTGGAAAATGCCCGCATCATTCGCGAGCAATTGGCCGAGGTGGGGATCCAAGTCTATGGCGGCGTGAATGCCCCCTACGTCTGGGTGAAAACACCCGCTGGGCTGAGCAGTTGGGAGTTTTTCGACAAGCTGTTGCACACCTGCCATGTGGTGGGTACCCCCGGCTCTGGCTTCGGCAGCGCCGGAGAGGGCTATCTGCGCCTGTCAGCTTTCAACAGCCGCGCCAACGTGGAAGAGGCGATGCGCCGCATCGGCAGCGTGTTTGCGGGGGCTGGAGCCGTTGGTTAATTGGGTCTTGACTCTGGGATCAATCCTGAACGCAAACCACCTGCTGGGTTTGGGCAGATCGCTCGGCTGCCTCGGCCACCGCCAGGGCGTGGAGCATGTTTTCAGTATGGATATAGAGGGGTCTGCCGTGGCGCAGGTGATCCAGCACCATGCGGGTGTCTTGCTCGAACAGGCCGTGGCGGGATCCCGTCTCTAGAGGGTGGGCGCTGCCGGGCCGCAGCAACGTTGCCTCTTCGCCGTTGATCAATAGGCCCCCCCGTTGACCGTGGAACTCCAGTAGCCGCTGCGAGCACCACAGGGAATCCCCCTTGCCATAGGTCAACACCGCCAGCAACCCACTGGCAAAACTCAGCTGGGCTGTGCAGTAGCAACTGCTGTAGCGGTGGGGCAGATCCGGCCCGTCGTAGCGCAGTTGGCAGCTCACCCGTTCTACCCTGCCCAACAAGTCCACCAAGCGGTGGATGCGAGAAACGGCCCCCATGAGGGGGAAGCCAAACAACTCAGGCCGATAGGTCCAGCGATCGGGGGCGGGGTGGGTGGCGGTGAGAGTGATGTAGCGAACGGCAAACAGCTTGCCCAACCCTTCCAGCTCTTGTTTCAGCAACCGGTGAACGCCGCTAATTAGCTCGATGTGTTCGACGTGCAGCAGCACTTGCCGCTCGGCTGCCAATTGCACCAAGGAACGCGCTTCGGCAGCGCTGAGGGCGAGGGGATATTCCACGACGGTGTGGATCCCTGCCTCCAGAGCAGCACGGGCAATGGCGGCATGATCCCGATTGATGGTGCTGACAAAGACCAGATCCAGCCGGTGATCCTGGAGCAGAGCAGGCCAATCTGGACAGGCCACCGCCCCAAATTCAGCCGCAAAGGAGCTTGCCCGCTCTGGATGTCGACCGGCAATCGCCACAACCTGCGCTCGGCCATCCTTGCTCACTGCCTCAGCCCGTGAGCGAGCGGCATAGCCAGTGCCGATGATCCCCACCCGCAAGGTCTGTTCCCTCCCCTCGCCTAGCCCTGTCTTCAGCATCACACAGCAGGGATCCTTTGTACCACCCGGCAATCCGGATCTCGCTCCGCCTAGGTTTGCCGGAAAACTCCTGCTGCACCCTTTGATTTTGTGCCTACCTCACAGAGCTGTTCGCCGGTGGGGATCCCATGGGCGTTAGGAAGAAGCTGCTGCTTCAACCTCTTGGGGTTGCGGCGAGGAAAGCGGAAAATGCCGCTCCAACAAAGCCGGGATCCCTTGGGGGGAAACGCCGCTATAACGGGCTTTGTCGGGCATAAACACCACATGGGGGCCCCGTTTACAATCTTTCATGCAGCCCACCCCCTGCACGCAAATCGAACCGGAGTAGGCGGCCAAATGGGAGTTCAAGGCTTGCATCACCGCTCCGGCCCCCCGCCGATAACAGTCGGATTTCTGGCAGACCAGCACCTTACCTTTGACCTTTGGGACAACCGGCTCCGTCTCACCCCCGGAAGCTGGAGCTGTCGTCAAAGACATACCCTCCGCCTTCTCTCCGAGGGGAACCACCCGGTAAAGCACCCATTTTTCTCGCCCTTTGTGCAGATCCACTTCTCGCTCCCCCGAGATCTGCACCGCATCGCCAGGTTTGAGGGTGCGGTAAAGGGCAGAACGCAGGGGCTTGGGGATCTTGCCGGAAAAAACGTCCGCTCCGGCTTGCCAACGCAGGTACTTGAGCTTGCCGTCTTTATCGGGAAGAAATCCCAAAAACCGGCCCTCCGACTCAAACGGGATCCCTTGCTTAGGAAACTTGCTCATCTTGACCCCCAGCCTCCGTGTTGAGCTGCCAACAAGCCTCTAGGCCATCCAATAGCTCCTGTCGTCGCGCTGTGTGCTGACGGATCACGCTGCGCACCTGTAGAACGGCCAACGGAGTACTCGCCTCCACCCGCAGACGGCCATCTCCCGTACAAACTGCCGGGATCCCCAATTCCATTAGCCGCCGACCAACGCGCCAGCGCTCGCCCAGAGGAATGTTCAAGAGATAGCCGCGCTCAGAGTCCAGAAAGGCGGGGTTCATGGCCGGGATCAGCACCTCAGAGGTAAAGAATGGTAGAGAAATGAAACAGATTCTCAATAGCTTTTCAAAAAAAAGCCAGAGGTCGGAAACCAGGCAGGCTCAAGCCCACCTGTGGACCTTCTGGCTAGGCTCTGCCGTTCATCAAGCCGAACACCAGGCTATCGTTGGCCAGGAAGTGATGGAGATGGAAAGCGCGATCCTCTGTTTTCAACAGGATCTGCTCGTAGAGGTAGCGGGTGGCCCGATCCCCAAGGCTCTCCGCCTGGGCTGCCTGCCGCCGCAGCAGATCGATGATGGCCTGCTCTGCCGCCAGGTCGTTCATCAACATTTGCCGCGCCCCAAAAGCTCCATCCGGCTCAGGGGTAAAGCAGCAAAGCTGGGCCAAGGTGGCAAAGCTGGCTACCGGCACACCTCCCAGCCCTTCTAGGCGTTCTCCCAGGTCGTGGACATGCTCCCTCGCCTGCTCGTAGTGATCTTTGAAGAGTTGGTGCAGCGGATAGAACTCAGTGCCTTCTACCACGAAGTGATGCTTCTGGTACTGCAAGTACAGCCCCTGGAAGCTGGCCAGCAGGGCGTTCATCCCCTCGCAAACCGGCTGGGTTATCTCAGTGCCAAGCAAGACAGGATTGTCGCGCACGCTGTTGAAAGACTGGCGCAGGGTTGAAGTTTCGGACATAAAACTCTCCAGCACAAGTTAAAAGGAGCTGTGAATCCTAGAGCGCCCGCCATAGCGGGCCTGGGATCCCTGGGTATTTGCCTCCAAATCTAGCATAGTGCAGAAAATGGCTCTTGTGAATAACTCTCAATAAGCCCGTTGTTGCGGATCCCTTTGGAGTGGGATCAGGGCGCAGACAGATTGGCCCTTGGCTAGGTCAGTCTCCGGTATCGGAAGAAACTTGGCAGTAGGATCCGCCCTGAACTACCTTTGTGGGGCTATCGGCCTTAGGGGAAGAAGCAAGAAGCATGTCTCAGAAAAGCCCATCCTTCTTAGAGAAACTGACTGACCTAACCCGCCAAATTGTTGACCGTGCCCGAAGCAGCCCAGAAGTTTTTGAATCTCTGTGGAAGTGGCTGTCTCAGAAGGAGAGCTTCCCAGAAGCGCAGGCAGAGTTGGGCCGCTGCAACGTCATGGTGATTGGCAAAACGGGGGTAGGCAAAAGTACCCTGGTCAATGCTGTTTTCAAAGATGAGCTGGCCAAAACCGGTGTCGGCGAGCCTGTTACCCGTCATATTCGCAAATACTCCAAGCAAGACTGCCCGATCACCATTTACGACACACCGGGGATGGAATTGGCAAATACCGAGATCTGCCTAGAGGTGGCCAAGCTTATTGAAGAGCTGCGTTTTCAGGAACCCGAGCATCACATTCACGTGATCTGGTACTGCATTCATCATGAGCTGAAGCGCCTAGAGGAAACCGAGCGAGAATGGCTGAAGGAGTTGGATCTGAAAAGTGTGCCGGTCATCCTGGTTTTAACTCAGTGCCTGGAATACTCTGACCCTGAAGAAAGTGAGTTTTATAGGTACCTGCAGGGCCAAAACCTGCCCGTCAAATACATCGTTCCTGTCTTGGCTCGCGACAAAGTCATCAACCGGCAAATCACCATTCCTTCTCATGGACTGGAGGAGCTGATTGGCTGCACTGTGGAGCTGCTGCCGGAGATTGCCCGTCTTGCCTTTATTCAACAGCAATTGCTGCGGGTCGATTTGAAAGCCGATGCCGCTTTTAAGTATGTGTCGGGGTATGTGGCCAGTGCAGCGTTTATCGGGGCAGCTCCCCTTCCCTTTGCCGATGCACCTCTATTGGTGGCTGCTCAAATCGGCATGATTGCCAATATCAGCTTTATTTTTGGTTACAAGGCTTCCCCTGAATTTTACTACTCCTTGATGGCGGCTTTGGCGGGCACTGGGGCAGCAACACTAACCGGACGGTCTATTGTCTCGAACTTGCTGAAGTTGCTTCCCGGCGCGGGACCCATTGCAGGCGGCATTATCCAATCCACCACAGCAGCCACCCTAACCCTTTCCCTTGGCTTGGCCTACATTGAGCTCATGAAAGCCATCGCCCGCGCCAAAATCAAAGGGATTCAGCTATCTCAGTCGGAGATTCAAGACATCTTTGTGCGAGAGTATCGAGAATATATGAATTCCAAACGCCGCACCCTCAAAAGTGAGGACTGGGCGTAATTTCTCCCTAACTTATTTACCCAGACTTTTGGACGTGCATCGCGCCTGGGTTGCAAACGGGATGGGCTGCCGAGGTCTTGAACCCAAAAGTTCCCTGCACTAAATAAAGAGGTCGTCCCTTCACCTCTTCAAAAATGCGGCCTAAGTATTCCCCAATCACGCCCAGGCTGATCAATTGGATCCCGCCCAGGAACAAAGTCATCACCGCCAAAGAAGCATAGCCGGGCACATCGGATCCAAACAGCAAGGTACGGATGATCAGAAAAAGACCGTAGAGCAAAGCCAGCACGGAAATCCCCAGACCCAAATAGCTCCACACCCGCAAGGGCCAGGAGCTGAAGGAGGTGATCCCTTCCAAGGCCAGGTTCCAGAGCCGCCAATAGTTCCACTGGGTTTTGCCGCGAAAACGGGGAGCCCGATCGTAAAAGATGGCCACCTGACGATAGCCCACCCAGGCAAAGATCCCTTTCATAAAGCGGGTGCGCTCCCGCAGTTGCTTAATCGCCTCTACCACCTGCCGATCCAGCAGCCGAAAATCTCCTGTATTGCGCGGGATCCGCACCTGGCTGAGTTGATCGATCACCCAATAAAACCCGTTGGCAGTCAAGCGTTTCAGCCAGCTTTCCCCTTGGCGGCTGCGACGCACTGCATAAACCACCTGATAGCCTTGCCGCCACTGCTGCAGCATCTCCGGGATCAGCTCTGGCGGATCTTGCAGGTCGGCATCGATGGGAACGACAGCGTTGCCAGAGGCGTGATCGAGGCCGGCGGTGAGGGCGATCTCCTTGCCAAAACACCGGGAAAGGTTCACCACTTTGATGCGGGGATCCTGATGGTGAAAGGCGATCAGCTTTTCCAGTGTGTCGTCTTGGCTGCCATCGTTGACACAAATGATCTCGTAGGGAATCCCTAAAGGATCCAAGGTCTGCCGCAGACGCTCAAACAGGTGTTCCAGGTTATCCGCCTCATTTTTGCAGGGGACAACAACCGATAATTCAACCAACTCAACCGGGGGCTCAGACAACATCGAGAGGTGTCAGAAAACAATGAGGATCCCGTAGTTGGCCATCATTGTGCCATCAGGGGGTGGCCGACATCTCCGCCACAATCGAGCGCAGCTCGTCTTCCGAGATGCGGTAGACCTCGTTGCAGAATTGGCAAACCGCTTCTGCCCCCTTGTCGGTGTGGATCATATCGAGCAACTCGTCCCGCCCCAGCATGCGCAGGGCCCCCTTCACTCGGTCGGAATTGCACTTGCAGTAGAAGCGGATGGTGCGCATTTCCGGCGCAATTTTCAGATCCAAGTCGCCCAGGCAGATTTGCAACAGCTCCCGCAAGCCGCCGCCACCAGCCAACATCGGGCTAAATTCTTCCACTTTGGCCAAACGGGCTTCCATCTCTGGGATCAGACTGGCCGGCGCCCCTGGCATCAGCTGCAACAACACTCCGCCGGCGGCGCGTACCCGCTGTGAGTCGAGATTTACTCCCAGAAGGACTGCCGAGGGAATCTGCTCTGAGGAGGAGAGGTAGTAGGTGATATCGTCTCCCACCTCTCCCGAAACCAGCTCCACCGCGCTGGTGTAAGGCTGGCCATACCCCAGATCCCGCAGCACATGGAGGTAGCCATAGCGCCCAACGGCTTGGCCCACATCCAACTTGCTCTCGGCAGTGAGAGGAAGCTCAATGGCGGGGTTGCTCACATACCCGCGTACCGTGCCATCCGAGCCGGCATCCACCCAGATGTTGCCCAAGGGGCCATTCCCTTTCAGTTGCAGGTTAATCCGCGCCTGGCGCCGCTTCAGGTTGGCCGCTAGCAACAGGGCTGCACTCATGGCCCGCCCCAGAGCCACCGTCGCGACATAGGACAGCTTGTGCCGTTCCCGTGCCTCTTGTACCGCCTGGGTAGACACCAAGCCCACCACCCGAATTTTGCCTTCTGCCGCCGTGGCCCGGATGAGGTGATCCGGCAGAGATGAGGGCGTACCCTCAGAAATACCTTTCGCTCGCTTCAATCGTTCTGACCCAGAGGCATCCGTCATCGCAACCTCAACGCATGTCTTAAACCAAGCCTGCAGGGATCCCCTGGCGACTCAGCCTTCATTCTAAGTGAGTCTAAGTGAGATTGTAGCCCCTCTCTTGCCGGACTTTGGGGAGGGAACTGCCCTGTCGGGGCGGGAATGGGACTGTCCCTTTTCTGGGAGAAATTTTAAGAAGTGTGAAGATCTGAGATGGCAGACGGCAAGCATATCGGAAAATAACTTGCGGGTATGCTCGTCATACTCTTTAAAAAATCGACTTGAGGATGGATATCCATGAGTGTTGTTACGAAATCGATTGTGAACGCGGACGCGGAGGCCCGCTACCTCAGCCCGGGGGAACTGGATCGGATCAAGTCCTTTGTCACCTCGGGTGAGAAGCGGTTGCGCATTGCTCAAGTCTTGACCGAGTCTCGTGAGCGCATCGTCAAACAAGCTGCCGACCAGCTCTTCCAGAAGCGCCCTGACATTGTCTCTCCGGGGGGCAATGCCTACGGGGAAGAGATGACGGCGACTTGCCTGCGGGATATGGACTACTACCTGCGCCTGATCACTTACGGCATCATTGCCGGCGATGTCACCCCGATTGAAGAGATCGGCCTGGTGGGTGTTCGCGAGATGTACAACTCTTTGGGCACACCCATTCCGGCGGTGGCCGAGAGCATTCGTCAAATGAAGCAGGTGGCCATGGGTCTGCTCTCTCCTGACGATGCGGCTGAAGCCGGCTACTACTTCGACTTTGTGGTGGGGGCAATGAGCTAATCCCTCATTGTTCTTGCCGCACAACCCTTTGCTGTTCGTCGATTTGGATTTAGGAAGCTCATCATGCAAGACGCGATTACCGCTGTGATCAACAGCTACGATGTCCAAGGCAAGTATCTGGACAGCTCGGCTATGGAGAAGTTGAAAGCCTTCTTCGCCACGGGCGAGCTGCGGGTGCGGGCGGCTGCCACCATTGCTGCCAATGCTTCCACCATCGTCAAGGATGCTGCTGCCAAGGCGTTGCTGTACTCTGATCTCACCCGTCCTGGCGGCAACATGTACACCACCCGTCGCTATGCTGCCTGCATCCGCGACATGGACTACTACCTGCGCTACGCCACCTACGCCATGCTGGCCGGGGATCCCTCCATTCTGGACGAGCGGGTGCTGAACGGGCTCAAGGAGACCTACAATTCCCTGGGAGTGCCCATTGGGGCAACCATCCAGGCCATCCAAGCCATGAAAGAGGTAACTGCCGCTCTGGTGGGTGCTGAGGCCGGCAAGGAAATGGGGGTGTACTTCGATTACATCTGCTCTGGCCTGAGCTAACTCCCGGCGTCATTGCCTCAGGGGAGGTGCATTCTTCAACGAGCACGGCGGGCGATTTGCCACAGGGATCTGGTGTGCTAGCTGAAGTACGCGAGCTTTCTGGGGTGAGTCGCCTGTTTTGCTGGTCAAGATAGCCCATTTTGTTGTTGAGCGGGGATCCCATATCATGCGCATGTTCAAGATCACGGCCTGTGTGCCCAGCCAAACCCGAATTCGCACCCAGCGGGAGCTGCAAAATACCTACTTCACCAAGCTGGTGCCCTATGAGAACTGGTTTCGGGAACAGCAGCGCATCCAGAAATCGGGTGGCCGCATCCTGAAGGTGGAGCTGGCCACGGGTAAGCCTGGGATGGACGTAGGACTGTTGTAGTTCCCCTATCCAGTCGTTCCTTTCCCTCAGATACTGAGAATAGCCCTCTCCAGATCCGGTATGCCCAGCTCCAGAAGATTTGCCCTTGGGGTTGGGGTAGCGGGTCTGGCTATTTCGTGGGGGTAAGGACAGATGTCAACTGATGTTCCGACCCGGTTGGAGCCAATCATTGCCGCCCACAACCTGAGCAAGGTTTACCCGGTGGCCGTCAAGGATCCCGGAGTGGTTGGCACCCTGCGCCACTTTTTTCGCCGCACCTATCGCCACATCCCGGCAGTGCAGTCCGTGAGCTTTCAAGTTCAGCCGGGGGAGATGGTGGGATTTTTGGGGCCCAACGGGGCGGGCAAGACCACGACCCTCAAGATGTTGACTGGTTTGATCTATCCGTCCGGCGGCACGGTGCAAGTGGTGGGTCATGTGCCTTACCGCCGGGAGCCGGCGTTTTTGCGGCAGATCACCCTGGTGATGGGGCAGAAGCAGCAGCTCATTTGGGATCTGCCGGCAATGGACTCTTTGCGCATCAACGCTGCCGTTTACGAGATCCCTGAGAAGGAGTTTCGGGAGCGGGTGGGGGAGCTGGCGGAGCTGCTCGACCTAGAAAGCAAGCTGAAGCAACCAGTGCGCAAGCTTTCCTTGGGGGAGCGGATGAAGGCGGAGCTGTTGGCGGCTCTGTTGCACCGCCCGCAGATCTTGTTTTTGGACGAGCCCACCTTGGGGTTGGATGTCAACGCCCAGGCCGGCGTGCGGCAATTTCTGCGGGATTACAACCGCCGCTATGGAGCAACGGTGCTGTTGACCAGCCATTACATGGCCGATATTACTGCGCTGTGCCAACGGGTGCTGGTCATCAACGCGGGGCAGCTCATGTACGATGGCGACCTCGAGGCATTGCTGGAGCGCTTTGCCCCCTACCGAGAGGTGAAGTTGGAATTGGCCCGCCCTTGCCCTGTGGCTCAACTGCAGCTCTATGGAGAGGTGCGCACGGACGGGGATCCGGGCAGCTGTGAGGCGCGGCTGTGGGTGCAGCGGGAGCAGCTCACCCAAACGGTGGCCAAGCTGTTGGCGGAGCTGGATGTGCTGGATCTAACGGTAACCGACCCGCCCATCGAGGAAGTGATCGGGCGGGTGTTTGCGGATGGGCTCCCTTCGGCCAGCCCATAGGGTCATTTGCAACAGGGTTAGGTTGAGCGTGGGCTCCCTTCTTCCCCAAGAGGAGAGGGGCTGGGGGTGAGGGTCAGCAGCGAAGGATCCCAGCTTTGTTGGAAACGACTGGGATTCCCTAACCCTTCCCTCAGATCTTCTGGGCAGCAGCCTCGCGCTGGTCAGCCGTCGAGCGTGCCGCGTGCAGCGCAGAGTAGAGCTTGTTGAGGGCATTCATATAGGCTTGGGCAGAAGCGACAATGATGTCGGTGTTGGCGGCATGGCCGGAAAAGATGCGGTCTTCGTGGCGCAGGCGGATGGTGACTTCCCCAATGGCGTCGATGCCGGCAGTAACCGATTGGACAGAAAACTCGATTAACTTGTTGGGGATATTGACAATGCGGTTGATGGCCTTGTACACCGCATCCACCGGGCCTGTGCCCACGGCAGCGTCCACCCGCTCTTCCCCTTCCGGGGTTACCAGGCGCACCGTGGCAGTGGGAGCCTCTCGATTGCCACACACCACTTGGACATGCTCCAGGCGGTAGAGTTCGGGCACCGGGCGAGTTTCGTCGTTAACAATCGCTTCCAGATCCAGGTCGGAGATTTCTTTTTTCTTGTCAGCCAGCTCTTTGAAGCGCAAGAAGGCCTTGTTCAGATCCTGCTCCGACAGCTCGAACCCCAGTTCTTTGAGGCGGGTGCGAAAGGCGTTGCGGCCCGAGTGCTTGCCCAACACCAAGGTGCTCGATTGCAGGCCGATGGTCTGGGCATCCATGATCTCATAGGTCTGGCGGTTCTTCAACATGCCGTCCTGGTGGATGCCAGATTCGTGGGCAAAGGCGTTGGAGCCGACGATAGCCTTGTTGGGCTGCACCAACATGCCAGTGAGGTTGGAGACCAGGCGGGAGGTGCGATAGATCTCCTGAGTTTTGATGTGGGTGAGGGGCTTCTCGGAGTCCACCGGCAGGCCGAAGTAGGGGTTGAAGTAGCTGCGCCGCACATGCAGGGCCATCACCAACTCTTCCAGGGCTGTGTTGCCGGCCCGCTCACCAATGCCGTTGACCGTCACTTCCACCTGACGGGCGCCCTGCTTAATCGCTTCCAAGAAGTTGGCCACCGAAACCCCCAGATCGTCGTGGCCGTGCACAGAAAGGATCGCTTGCTTGATGTTGGGCACGTTCTCGCGGATGCCCTTGATCAGTTGGCCGAACTCCTCCGGCATGACGTAGCCGACGGTATCGGGGATGTTGATGGTTTTGGCCCCCGCCCGAATGGCCGCCTCAATCACCTGGTATAGGAACTCGGGATCGGAGCGGGTGGCGTCCATCATGGAGAACTCCACATCGTCCACGAAGGACTTGGCGTAGGCCACCATCTCCTCGGCAATTTGCAGCACTTCGGCGCGGGTTTTGCGCAACTGATACTTCAAGTGAATGTCTGAGGTGGAGATGAAGGTGTGGATGCGGGGCTTGGCAGCAGGCTTTAGGGCTGCAGCGGCTGCCTCAATGTCCGGCTTTAGGGCACGGGCCAGGCTGCAAATCACAGGGCCATCGGGCGTTCCCACCTGCTCGGCCACCTTCTGCACGGCCTCGAAGTCACCAGGGCTGGCATAGGCAAATCCCGCTTCGATGATATCGACGCCCAGCCGGGCCAACTGCCGGGCAATGGCCAGCTTTTCTTCGGTGTTGAGGGTGGCGCCGGGGCACTGCTCCCCGTCTCGCAGGGTGGTGTCGAAAATGAGTACGTGATCCAAAGCTTGGCCATCAAACCCGGCGACCGCGGCAGCATCCATAACGGTTACTGGGATAACGAAACACTACCTCATTATTCTGACATTAACTGGGACATTAACTGGCAGGGGTTCTAGCCTTGTTTGGGGAAGATTTGGGTGGGCTCTGTTGAGACGTCATTGGGCTTGGGTCTTGCAACCTTTCCCCTGGGATCCCCAGCGGCGGCAGAAGGAGATGGAGAAAGGTGGATCCCGAAGGCGCAGGCGATCAGTTGTTCATACTCTTTCTCATCCCTGAGAGGGCGTTCCCGGCGGCCTTCTGGAGTGGTCTCGATCCACTTAAAAGAGCCATTGGCGCGGGCGGTGAGGGTGACCCGTCCGGTCGGAGTGGCCAGGGTGCAAAGGCGCAGCCGGGTAAACATCGATTCTGGCGAAGTTTGGTGAAAGTGGCACATGGGCTCGAACTCCTGCAGGGAGCGTGGGATCCGATCCAGAAGAAATAGAGTTTTCCAGGTGCGATCCGGCTGTTCCTGCTGAACGAGCCAATACCGACGAGCGGTGGGATCCCCTGGCCAAGGGGTGAGGCGGTAGCGTCCTTCAGCCTGGGCCTGAACCCCAGGATCCCCCAGCCGCAGCGGTTCGCGAAAGGCCTCCCCATACCCCACATCTGCCAGCCAGGCTGTATCGCCAATGTTCACCTGCACAGCCAAGTGGTCGCACTCAGGCCCAAAGCGGACATCGGACTCCGACCGGCTCACCTGTCCTGAGAGCAGGTGTACCGAAAACCCCATTCCCTGCAAGGCAGCGGCCAGCAGGCTGTTCAGCTCAAAGCAAAAGCCGCCCCGCCGCTCTCGGACGATTTTTTGGAACAAGAAATCCCGCTCCAGGCGAATGGCACGACCCCGATGAATGTCCAGATTTTCAAACGGCACCCGCAGCAGGTGGGCTAGGTGGATCTGGCGGAGGGTTTGCAGGGTGGGCTGGGTGGGGCCAACGTAGCCAATCCGATCCAAGTAGGCCCTGATTTGGGAGGGGGTCAGTGGCTCTAGCATCAGCACAGAAACCGGTTGGCTGCCAAGCAAGCTTTTGGCCTACCCTAGCCTTGCCCCGGATCCCCGGCCAGAGCCAGAAGAACAGTTCACTGGAATCCGAAAGACGGCATCTTTTCCCCGGAGCCGATTTTTCTGTGGCTGTAGGGATCCCTGATGGCCAGGATATGGGCAGAGGATTCTGGTGGACGGCCAGGCCCAAGCTTGCCCAAGATGGTTTACAAGACCGTCCAAAGCAGGTGGGAGCGCTACCGATGGCTGCTGCCCAAAATTTGCCCTCCGATGAGCTTTTTCCCATCACGCTGAAGCTCTTTGCCGTCTATCAAGAAGTAATCGGACAAACCGAGATGCGCCTGCAGGTGAGCCCCGGTACCACCGTCGGGCAGCTGTGCGATCAACTGATCCAGCGCTACCCCAGCTTGGCTCCTTGGCGCTCCCAAACGCGCTTCGGTCTCAACCTCAATTTTGTAGCTGCCGACACTCCCCTATCGGCGGGAGACGAAGTCGTTCTGATCCCTCCGGTCAGCGGGGGCTGAAAAGGAGCAAAAGGAGAATGCTACGATAGCGGCAAGAAAAAAAGAAGGCGAAGCGTTACATGGCAGAATACACTCGGTCGATTTCCTTTTATGGGCGGGAAATTGACATCAATATTGGGCTGATGGCCCCCCAGGCGGGGTGCGGGGTTTGGCTGACTTCGGGCGAAACCTCGATTCTGGTTACCGCCACACGGCAGCCAGGCCGGCCTGGCGTTGATTTTATGCCCTTGTTGGTCGATTACGAAGAGCGCCTCTACGCAGCGGGGCGGATCCCGGGGGGATATTTGCGGCGGGAAGGTCGGCCACCGGAACGGGCCACTTTGATCTCTCGCTTAATAGACCGACCCATTCGTCCGTTGTTCCCGGAATGGCTGCGGGACGATGTGCAGGTGGTGGCCACCACCCTCTCTGTAGATGATACGGTGCCGCCCGATGTGTTGTGTATTTTGGGAGCCTCGTTAGCCATTCACGGCGCTCGCATCCCCTTCAACGGCCCGGTGGCGGCGGTGCGGGTGGGCTTGGTCAAGGATGAATTTATCCTCAACCCCACCTATGCCGAAATTGAGGCGGGCGATCTGGATCTGGTGGTGGCCGGCTGTGCCGATGGCGTGATCATGGTGGAAGCCGGGGCCAACCAACTGCCGGAAAAGGATGTGGTGGAGGCCATCGAGTTTGGTTTTGAGGCCATCCAGGAGCTGCTCAAAGCCCAACAGCAAGTCCTGGCGGATCTCAACATCACCCCGGTAGAGCTGCCCCCTCCCCCCAAAAACGAGGAGCTGATTGCCTTTGTAGAAGAGCAGGCTCAGGAGGGCATTCGCTCCATTCTCAGGCAGTTTTTGGACAAGACCAGCCGGGAACAGCAACTGGAGGAGCTCAAGGCCAAGCTGGAGGCCCAAATCCAGGAACGGCCAGAGGGGGATCCCTTGCGGCTCTATCTTCTGGAAAACCCCAAAGAGTTGGACAACCAGTTCAAGGCTCTGCTCAAGAAGCTGATGCGCCAGCAGATCCTGCAAGAGGGGGTGCGGGTGGATGGACGCAAGCTGGACGAGGTGCGACCGGTCTCTTGCCGGGTGGGTTTGATCCCAAGGGTTCACGGCAGTGCCTTGTTCAATCGCGGCCTCACCCAAGTCCTTTCCATCACTACCCTCGGCACCCCCGGCGATGCCCAGGAGCTGGACGACTTGCACCCGGTGGATGAGAAGCGCTACATGCACCACTACAATTTTCCGGGCTTTTCGGTGGGAGAAACGCGGCCTTCACGCTCGCCGGGACGGCGGGAGATCGGTCATGGGGCGCTGGCGGAGCGGGCCTTGGTGCCGGTGCTGCCCAAGGAAGAGGAGTTTCCCTACGTGGTGAGGGTGGTGTCGGAAGTGCTCTCCTCCAATGGTTCCACCTCGATGGGATCCGTCTGTGGCTCTACCCTTTCTCTGATGGATGCCGGGGTGCCGATCAAAGCGCCGGTCAGCGGGGTGGCCATGGGTCTTATCAAGGAGGGGGACGAGGTGCGCATCCTCACCGACATCCAGGGGATCGAGGACTTTCTGGGCGACATGGACTTCAAGGTGGCCGGTACGCGGGCGGGGATCACCGCTCTGCAAATGGACATGAAAATCACCGGCATCACCGTTGACGTGGTGGAACAGGCCATCCGGCAAGCCAAGGCCGGACGCGAGTTCATCCTCGACAAGATGCTGGAGACGATTGCTGCGCCTCGACCCCAGTTGGCCAAAACGGCTCCCCGTCTGCTCACGTTCAAGGTGGATCCGGAGGACATCGGCAAGATCATCGGCCCCGGTGGCAAGACCGTGCGCGGCATCACCGAAGCGACAGGGGCCAAGGTGGACATCAGCGACGACGGCACAATCACCGTGTCTTCCTCGGTGGGGGGGCAAGCCGAAGCCGCTCGGGAGATGATCGAAAATCTGGTGCGGCGGGTGGAAGAGGGGCAGGTGTATTTGGGCAAGGTGACCCGCATCATCCCCATCGGCGCTTTTGTGGAGTTTTTGCCCGGCAAAGAAGGCATGATCCACATTTCGCAACTGGCGGAGTACCGCGTCGGCAGGGTGGAAGATGAGGTGGCTGTGGAGGATGAGGTGGTGGTCAAGGTGCGCAGCATCGATCACAAAGGCCGCATCAACCTCACTCGCCTCGGCATTAGCCCTGAGGAAGCAGCGCGGGTGCGCAACCATCACCACTGAGGCTGCGGTTTTCCCCCAGCAACGGGGGGGCCAGGGATCCCCTCGACAGCCGCCGGCAGCGGCCAAAATGGCAGAGAAAACTCCATCGCGACAGCGGTGCGGAGCGCTTTTTAGCTGGCTCGCGTCTGCACTGCCGTTCGTGTGGTCGCGTCAGCGGTGCAAAGCCCTTTGCAATATGCCGGATCCCGTCCCTCCCTTTCTCGTTGGCCAAGGCTATACTTCTCCAGCTCGACTGTCCCCCTCCCGGCGGCGGCTGGGCTGGGCGTTGGCTTGGGGCTTGGGTTGGGCTGCTCTGCTTAACCTTTCTGCTCAGCATCCTTTGTTGGTGCGGATGGAGAGCGACGCCCAGGAGTGGCTGTACGCTTGGCGTGGCCCTCAGCAGCCTTCTCCAGAGGTGGTGATCGTCGGCATTGACGGTCATATCAGCAGCCAGGGGGAAAGCAATGATGTCGCTCTGCAACACTTTCGTGAACGCATCAGTGGTGCGGAGCACCTTGGCCAAAAGGTTGACTTTCTTCTGGAACGGGCCAACTACGCCGGCCTGACCTTGCGTCTATTGGAAGAAGCCAAGGCCAGGGTGGTGGTGCTGAACCTGCCCAGCAGCTTTGTGGTGCCGCAAAACCTGGGCAACGAGAACTTAGATGCCCCTCTACGTCAGGTGGTACAGCGCTACCCAGATCGCTTGGTCCTGGCCACCCGCAGCAGCGAGAGCTTTGGCCGCTCCGAGATTAACATCTACAACCATTTTCTGCCCTTCTCTTCTCTGCGGCTGGAGTACTTGGTGCCGCCAGAACATGTGCAGGGGGTGGTGCAACATCGGGTAGACAGTGCCGGGATCCTGCGCCAGGCCCAGTTGCGGGGGCTCTACCTGCGCCGCGACAGCCAAGAGGAGCAGATGTTCGCCTCGGTCGAGGCTCTGGCTTTTGCCAAATACGACCCGGAGCGGGCCAGCCGCTGGTTTCGAGAACGGGGTTTGCAGCCGATCCAATTCAACCCCCTCGGATCCCAGCACGGGATCCCCATCATCCCCATCGAACGGGTTTGCCCTCCAGCTGTTCTCCAGGCAGGATCCGGGTCTGTTGCCCCGATGATCAACCCCAGCCAAGCCTGCCGCGGCCAAGAAGGGATCCCTCCCCTTGACCCCGAAGTTGCCGACCAACTGCGGGACAAAATTGTCCTGGTGGGCTTTGTGGGCGGCTATCCAGAGACCTTCCCGGTGCGGACTGCGGATGGATCCCAGATTGCGGCGGTGGAGTTGCAGGCGCAAATCCTCTCCAGCCTGCTCACCGGAGAGGTCTACCAATCTGTGCCAGAGGGGGTGGCGGCTGCGGTGGTTTTGCTGCTGGGAGTGGGAACGGGACTGCTTTTGGTGCTTTATCGTCCCCCCCTACGTTCGCGTCAGCGGTGCGGAGCACTTTTGAGCCATTGGGGCTGGAAGCAACAGCAGTTTCTCCTGCGACCCATGGTAGGGCTTGCCGTTTACGAAGGGTGGGCTGTGGCCCAGTTTCTGCTGTGGCGTTGGGTTTGGCCTCTCGTCTTGCCAGCCTTGGCCAGTGGGCTAACGGGGGTAAGCCTGCTGCTCACTTTGATCATTGTGGAGAATCAGGAGCGGCTCTTGGCCCAACAGCAGGAATTGGAGCGTCTGCGTCGGGCCGAACAGGAGGCAGCTATCGACCAAGCCCGCAAGTTGCTTTACCGGGTAGCCACCGACATTCACGATCGGGAACTGCAGGAGTTGAAGGTGGTGATGGACGACTTGGAGAGCTTGCAATGGCAGCAGCAGCAAGGCAGGTCGCCCGACCCCGCCGTCTACGATCACCTGCTCGAACAACTGGAGAGGATCGGACGCGGGATCCGGAATCAGCTCAACGATGTGCGCACCCTAGCCGCCAAGCTGCGCATCTCCCCCAGCTTGCGAGAGGGGTTGCATCGCGGCATCGAGATCTATCTGGACGAGCTGATCCAAGCGGGCAGCCTGACGCTGTCTGTGGAGCGCCAACTGCAACCTCTGCAGGAGCCCAACACCGGCGAGTGGTTTGATCAGCGAGAAGACATCTTGCGCTTCTTGCGAGAGGCCATCGGCAATGTCATCGCCCACGTGCAACCCCCCAAAGGCAATGCTTCCTTTGTCAGAGTGTCGCTGGCCCAAACGAATCGCCACTGCTGCCTTTCTGTGGTCAATGACGGCATCGAGTACGCTCCCGGCCTCAGCGGCGGCTACGGCAGCAAGGCCATGAACACCATCGCCCGCTATCTACCCAAGGGATCCTGGCATCGCACCCGCACCCCAGAAGGCCATACCCATGTCGAGCTGCACTGGGAGATGCCGCTCTGAAAGACCTACACAGCACTGAACAGAACAGATTTTTGCTCAGCGCTGTTGCTTTCTTCCTGCTTCAGCAACCCTTGACTAGCGGTAGGTTTTAGACCTACCACCCCGCCAGAGGAGTCTCCACAGGCGTTAGCTTGTCGGGGTGTGGGGTTAGCTAAGCCCCGCACTGTACCCGTAGCGTCAGTGTCGGGATACAGATACCCCCACATGGTGTATGGTGAGAGTAGTTGCACAAAACGGCTTTTGCCGGAATCTGGTGCAGCTACGCGGTGGGACATCCCGTGTCTGCTCGCAGAGGGTTCTTGCGTAGGCTCCCCAATGAAGCGAGAAGCCCACACTGTACCCGTAGGGTCAGTGATGGGAGTATGTCACTTCCCCCAGAGCTTGGGGTACATTTCAAACGGTAGCTGGGGTCTAGAAACATAAACCTAACCACCCGCTCCCTGCACACTCGCACAACTGCCTAGCGTTTGCACATCAGGTTGTAGAGAATTGTGCAGCAAAGTGAGGACTCCGTCCCACTATCGCGAACAGTCAATCGGCGATTAGAGACAGCCCTCTTCCTAGGAAGCGTTCTTTGGCTTATCGGCCCAGGGATTGCAGCCAGCCGAGCAGGGTGGTACCGGACAGAGCTTCAAACAGGATCAGGGCAACAAAGCCGATCATTGCCAAACGCCCGTTCAAGCGCTCTGCATATTCGGTGAAGCCCACGCGGGGGGTGCTGTCCACATACATTTCCGGCTCGATGGCGTAGTTGTTCAGCCGACCACCTTCTTCGACGACAACGGAGCGATATCGGGTCATAGGGTTCTCCTTGTGCTTTCTTCACCAGCGTAGCTCGCTTTGCATAGGATTGTAAAGTTTTATTTACAACGTTGTTGACGCCCAATGTTCCGAGCTGCCGGGCAGAGTTCAACCAGGCCAGGAACAGCCTGTAAGCAGGGTTGTGGCTCTTGTCCCAGTACAGGGGAGCTGATAATAGCAAGGGGACTGGAGGACAACCATGTCGGTGCTGGAACAGTTAAATATGCTGCTGGATGGCCAGCCGGTGGCCAGCTTGGCGGTGCTGGAGCAGGGATCCCCGGCGGTGTCGTTGGTGCCTTTTGTGGTGCAGCGGGATCCCTTGCGCTTTGCCATTGTCATCAGCGATCTTTCTGGCCACACCCAGGCTTTGCGGGCAGATCCCCGTGCCAGCCTGCTCATCCACGAGCCGCCCACCCCAGGGGATCCCCGCAGTAACCATGCCCTGTCGCGGGTGATGGTGAGCGGAGAAGCCCAGTTTCTCAGCCGCGAGGAGGCGCAGGCGCAGGGGTTTGAAGCCCTCTACCGCGCCAAGTACGAGATTGCCGAGATGATCCTGGGCTTGGCGGATTTTCACTTCTGTCAGATCATCCCCAAAGCTGGCAGCTTCATCCAGGGGTTTGGCCAGGCATTCCGGCTGAGCGGCCCCAACCTGGATCGACTGGAGCACCTCGGTCGGGCGTAGGTACGAGGATTCCAAGGGCAGCCCATGCCATTCCCCAGCACGGGGAAGCTCCTGCTGCGCCACTTCCTAGCTCTCCTCTTGCAGGGGGGGTGAGGGGATCCCGGCGGAACGAACTCCTTTTTCAGGTTTTTTGGTGGGATCCCGGATCCAATCCAAAAGCAGCGGGTTGACCAGCTCGGGGGCTTCATCCTGGGGGCAATGGCCAACCCCCGGCAACGGGATGAACCCCACCACGCAAGGAAACTGTGCCAGGGCCCGCCCCAGAGCAATGGGTTCCCAGGGATCCGCTTCCCCCCACAAGATCAAGACGGGACAGGTGAGCTGAGGCAAGAGATCTTCAGCCAAAGGCCCCTGAGAATAGCGCACAAAGGCCAAAAAGACCTCTGCCGCCCCCGGCTCCAAAGCGGGTTTGAGCAAAAGCTGGATCAGCTCCTCGGTAACCGCTTCTTTGCGCCCGTAGGCTTGGAGGAGGATATTGCGAATGGCCCTAGCCTGGGCCACCTGAGCAAAGAAGAAACGACCAAAGGGGGGCCACCCCAGCAGGGATTGCAGCAAAGGGGTAAACTGGCGGCGCAGCCAGGAGACCTGGCCCCGTTTCCGCTCGTGCAATAGCCGCAGCGAGGGATCCAACATCGCCACCCCCAAAACCTGGGCCGGATCCAGAACCGCCGCCTGCAAAGCCACAATGCAGCCAATCGAGTTGCCCACCAGATAGACTGGCTGGCCCACCACCTCTCGGACAAAGTCTGCCACCAGGGATCCCCAGGTCTCGAAGGTGTAGGGCAAAGGGGATCCCGGCAGGGGCTTGGCGGATCCCCCAAACCCCAACAAATCGACCGCATACACCTGACAGTGCTGCCCCAGCTCCGGCAAATTTTTCCGCCAATGGTCGCTGCTGGCCCCAAAGCCATGGATGAGCAACACGGCTGGGCCTGCGGATCCCGACTGTTGGTAGCGAATGGGCTGGTCACGCCAGAGCCAGCGATGCTCTGTGTTCGCGTTAGCGCTGTATGGCAACATGGGGGTGCAGTGTAGGTTTGAGTCAGCGTTGCGATCGTGACATACTTCTGCACTCATGCTGACGCATAGAGTGCGGGGCTTCTCGGCGGTCTAGCTAACCTGAAATGACTGTGAATCCCACCTCAAGCTTCCGGGAGAAAGTGGGCAATACTGGCAGTTGAGGGGTTTGCGGTAGGTCGGCTTTGATTTGGCTGGTTGGCCTCAGCTTGTTTGGCAGCGCTTTTTGCCTCTTTTGGGGACAGTTGCTGCTGGGCAAGTTGCTGTTGCCGCTGTGGGGGGGATCCCCCCTGGTGTGGAATACCTGCCTGGCCTTTTTTCAGGCCACCCTGCTTTTGGGCTACCTGTGGGCAGACCGGCTGGGGCGCGGCCTCAATCCCAGGATGGGGGTGCTGATCCACGGGATCTTGCTGCTGGTCGGGCTGAGGCTTCTGCCCTTTCAGCTGGGGATCCCCGGCCAACCGGAAGGATGGTGGCCCCCTCTCGCTCTGTTGGCAGACTTGACTTTGGGAGCTGGAGTGCCGCTGTTTCTCCTGTCGGCGACGACGCCGTTGCTGCAACGGGGGTTGGCAGCAAGAGGGGGCGCGGAACAACAGGGGATCCCGGATCCCTACTTTCTCTATGTGGCCAGCAATGCCGGCAGCTTGGGCGGGCTGCTGGGGTACCCGCTGTTGTTGGAGCCCCGCCTGTCTTTGGCTGGGCAAACTCACCTGTGGACGGGATCCTACGCGCTGGTGGCAGCCCTGGTGCTGCTAAGCGGGGTGGGTCTGCTGCTCAGTCGCAACAGCGTTGCGGAGCAACAAGAACGCGGGGCAGATTCCCAGGGATCCGGCGCTGCTCCGGGGGATTTGACTGTTTCCTGGCGAGAGCGTTGGCGCTGGGCGGGTCTGGCTTTTTTGCCGGCGGGCCTGTTGGTGGCGGTCACCACCTTGTTGACCACCGACGTGGCGGCAGTGCCCCTGTTGTGGGCCATTCCTCTGGGGATCTATCTGCTGACACTCATGCTGGCTTTCGGGGGGATCCACCCCAATGAGTGGGTTTTGGGAACAACAGCTCTTCTGGCCTGCGGGGCGGTGGGGGTACAGGTCTTGGGCTGGGTGAGGCCCGGTTTTTTGCTTCTGCCGCTGCATCTGATCACCTTTGGGCTGGTGAGCTGGGGCTGCCACAGCCGGTTAGCTTGCCGTCGCCCGCCGGTGAAGCAGTTGACGCAGTTTTACCTGTGGCTGGCTTTGGGGGGGAGTTTGGGGGGAATGTTCTCTGCCCTCTTGGCACCGCAGGTGTTCGAGACGGTGCTGGAATATCCCCTGTTGCTGGGGATGTCGCTGGCCGTGCTGGGGGCGCAGGGGGGGCGGGTGGGCCTGTGGCTGGGGCTGGGGCTGCTCCTGCCTTTGCTGCTGTTGCACTTTCAACCGCAGGCGTTGCTGCAGGTGGGCGCTGGGGTGGGTTTGGCGTTGGGCTGGGCGGTGCTGGCGCTGTTGGTGTCAGGGGAGAGCCGTTCACAGCAGCAGAGCGGAGCCCCTGGCTGGCAGGCCAAGGTCGGTTGGGTGGGAGCAATGGCGGGGTTGGTTGTGCTGCTGGGGCAACCCTGGCTGCAGCTGGGACTGCAGGTGATCCACAGCGAGCGCAGCGCCTTCGGCCTCAACCGGATCGTGGAATACCAAACTGAGCAGGGATCCTTCCGCAGCCTTCTGCACGGCACCACTCTACACGGCAGCCAAAACTTGGATCCGGAAAAAGCGCTGGAGCCGCTGACCTATTTCGCTCGGCCTGGGCCCGTTGGGCAGGTGTTTGCGGCGTTCAGAGCCCAGACTGTGGATCCCACGCCCGCCATTGCGGTGTTGGGGCTGGGGATCGGCACGTTGGCCGCCTATGCCGAGCCAGGGGATGAGTGGACGTTTTTCGAGTTGGATCCCACCGTGGTCGATTGGGCGAGCCGCTATTTTTCCTATCTCCGGTGGGCTCAGGCACGGGCGCAGGTGCAGGTCATCCTCGGCGATGCCCGGCTCAGCCTCAAGGGGATCCCAGAGGGCAGCTACGACCTGATGGTGATGGATGCCTTCAGCTCTGACGCGGTGCCGGTGCATTTGCTCACGCAAGAGGCTTTGGCCCTCTACCTGAGCAAGCTCAAGCCCCAGGGCTGGCTGCTGTTCAACATCACCAACCGCCACCTCGACTTGGCCCCGGTGTTGGCCGGCCTGGCCGGATCCCTGCAGCTTCACGCTTGGCACCAAGACCACCGGGATCTCTCCCCTGAGCAACGGCAGGCGGGGCTGGCCCCTTCCCGCTGGGTGCTGTTATCGCCGCGCGACGCTTCGACGACCGCCTCAGTAGGGCGGAGCCCTTTGGCCCAAAACTCTGGAGTCCTGCAGGAACTGGATCCCTGGCAGCCCCTTTTGCCCCAGGCCGGGGATCCCGTCTGGCGGGATGACTTTTCCAACCTGCTGCAGGTGATCCGCTGGCCTTGGATCCCTTTGCCGAGAGGTATCCAGATCCCCAGTTCTGGATAGGAATCCGGCTGTTATCGCTATGCAACGCTTCGGCGAATGCATTAGGGTTGGGGAGCAGAAAAGTTAAAGAAATCTTTACAACTCGGAGTTGGTATGAGTTATGATTGTTTGCAACGTAACTAATGTCTGCTCAGGAACCCGGCTCATGTCTCCTCTGCAAGCCCTTACTGTCGATCCTCAAACCACCATGGCTGAAGCCTCTGAGGCCCGTTTCGTGGCAATCGGGGGCAGCCTGCGGCCCAATTCCTTAACGTACCAGGCGCTGGAGGTGGCGCGGCGCGAGTTTGAGAAGTTGGGGACCCCGTTGCACATCCTCGATCTGCGGCAGATGAAGTTGCCCTTTGTGGATGGCTCAGAGTCCTATGCGGATTATCCCGATGTGGCAGTCCTACGAGCAACCATGAAGCGGGCGGATGGGATCATCCTAGCCAGCCCGGAGTACCACGGCGGCATCAGCGGCAGCCTGAAAAATGCACTGGATCTGTTGAGCTTTGAGCAACTGGAGGGTAAGGTCTTTGGGTTAATCAGCGTTTTGGGCGGCGAGAGCAACAGCAATACCCTGAACCAGATGCGCTTGATTGTGCGTTGGGTGCATGGCTGGGTGATCCCCGAGCAGATCGCCATCGGTCGGGCTTGGAGCGCTTTTGACGAGCAAGGCAATCTCAAAGATGAGAAGCTAAAACAGCGCTTTCAACACTTTGTCCAGAGCTTGGTGACCCACACTCACAAGCTGCGCGGGATCCCAGTGGTGAAGCCTTCCTGAAATTACAGTCATTCCAAACTAGATTGAGACACTCTCCAAGCGTTCCGCGACCAACCCCAGGGAAGTTAGGAAGCCATGAAGGACGGCTGCAGACAGACTACACTGGGGCTGGGTGAGAGATGAAAACCAAATCTTTCACTGCGTCGAGGATGGGGCGAACGCCCGACGTCGAGAATCCTTGCCCCTTGGGGCGGAGAGTATGCCAAAGTTGTTCCAAACAGCAACAAGTCCGGGCCCTCTTCTTCTCACCTGTTGCCTCAGCGTTGCCCAGCAACAAATAAGGCTCAGATCCGACGGAGATCTGGCTGAGAGGGCATTGACTTGCAGAGGAACCCGCAGAATAGCTCCACACAGGTATGGTTCAGTCTGTTCCCCCTCATTCCGATAGAGCTGGGCCAATATCTCCCCTGGTGGCCCTGCAAGCGACATTGCAACAGATGCGAGAGCAAACGGATGCCAATGGGCTAATTCAGCTCACCCTCGACTATGTCGGGGCGGTGTTTGGGGCGCCGCTGGTCTGGCTGGCCTTTTACGATTATCAAAATCACCAGTTGGTGGGCCAGGGGGGAGTGACCCTTCTTGAGGATCAAACCCTACTGCGGGCGGTGCATCCTCTACAGCCGGGGGAGATCCTGGAGCAGGTGGTGATCGAGCAGCGACCGATCAGCCTGCCTGACCTCTCTCAGGAGCCGCGCATGGGCATTTGGCAGCGGGAGGCCAGGCGACTGGGCGGGATCCAGGGCTGTTTCATTTATCCCTTCTCGGCCTACGGCCCGCTGTCGCGAACGGCAGTAGGACGGCGGCGCTGCTTGGGGATTCTGATGCTGGGATCCCAAATGTGGGGGGTTACCACCCGTGAGGACGAAAAGGCTCTCCTGGGGATTTTGCTGGGGCAGTTGGCAGCCTCTCTGCAGGAGTTGGAAAACGCTTGGCAACAGCAGACCGAAAAGCGCCTTGAGGATCCGCTCCTGAGGTTGGGAACGGCGATGCGCCAGGTGGGATCCCTGCAGGAACGGGTCAGCCTGGTGAGGCAGGAGTTACAGTCTTTTCTGGGCGCTGTCCACATTCAGGTGTATTGGCACGAGCGCAGCCAGGGTCAGTTCGTTCCCCACGGGAGCGTCCCCAAAGCTGTTCGCGACAGCGGGGCGGAGAAAGTCGGAGCAGGGCCGACAGGAGAGGTCAGCCTTTCGCTGCGGGAATTGGGGGACATGTACTACACCCTCGCCGATGGCCAGGTGGTGGGCGGCACAGGGACGACTCGCTCTGAGGTTCCCCCCAAGCTGATGCAGCAGTTGCGAGCCCAGGCTGTTTTGGCAGCCCCGATTTTGCTGGAGAAGGATCTGCTGGGGTTTATCTGGGTGCAATCCGATGTGCCCCGTACCTGGCAAGCCGCTGAGCGACAGTTGGTGGCCGCTGCCGCCAATGGGTTGGCCCTGGCCAGCCCTCTGGAAAATCTGGATCGCCGCATTCGCCAGTTGGCCGATGACCAAGAGTTTGTGCAGCAGGTGGGCCGCTCGGTTTACAACCCGGCAGAGCTGCAACAGGCTCTCCAGCAAGCCATTGTCGGCCTGGCCCAGCGCCTGAAAGTCGGTGCAGTGGCCGTGTTGACGGTGGATCCCGACAGCCCCATCCCCCGCCTCTTCTACGAGTACCGCAGGGAAGGCAAGCAGACTTTGCCACAGCAGCTCAGCCCTCTGAGCGACCAGGACTGGCAGGATCTCATGCGCAGCGAGGTGGTGGTGGCAGAAAACTACGACCAAGATCTGCGCCTGCTCTCTTGGCGGCAGGAACTGGCAGGAGTTCGTTCCCTGATGCTGACCCATACCGGGGCCAACACACCCGTGGAAGGGCTGCTCTTGGTGTTGCATCCCCAGCTACGGGCCTGGAGCCGGGAAGAGCGGCAACTGCTGCGGGGGATTGCCCAACAGGTGGGGGTGATCCTGCGGCAAATTCGGTCAGAACAACGCCGGCAACGACAAGAGCAGTTGCTCAAGGGCCTGATCACCACTTGTTTAACCTTGCAAAACTCGGCCACCTTGTCAGATCTGTACACCACTACCACTCGACAGACGGCCCAATTGCTGGGGATCCCTCTGGCGCTCATGGTTAGTTGGCAGCCGGGGGAGAGCCGGGCTCAGCTCCAGCCATCTTTTGCTGCCGGGACGGAGACCGGCCCCACCGAGATCGATCTGCAAGATCCCCTACTGGCCTACGCGCTGCAGTCAGCAGAACCTCTCCCGCTCACCCAGATCCCCCCTGCCAGCCGCACTTGGCTCAGTCGCGTCAGCGGTGCGGAGCACTTTGCTACCGGCCTGGGATCCTGGCTGCTGGTCAACACTGTCCCAACGGAATCTCAGGCGGGAGCTTTGGGAGTTTTGATCTTGGGGGCAGAAGCGGGCAAGGTTTGGGATCCCGACGAGCGGGCGGCTGTGATGTTGATCGCCCAGACCTGCGGCTGGACGGTGCGGCGCTTGCTCTGGATGCAAACTTTGCAAGAGCAGCAGGAGGTGCTCAGGGAGTTGAACTGGTACAAACACCGCCGCCTGATGGACATGCAGAATGCCCTTCTGGACAGCCTGCGCCGCCTGGGTCAGGTGCCGGAGATTCCCGGAGACGAAGCCACCCGCTGGCAAAAGGTGGTGGAGATCGGCAGAGGGCTGCGGGATCTGACCGTCTCCACAGGGCCGTTGTTGCAGTCGGAAACTTGGCAGGTGCAGCCGCAGTCGCGGTCGGTGCCCTTGGCAACCTTGGTGCGCAAAAGCCTACGCCGAGTGGAGGCCCTGACCCAAAAACGCAAGTTATGGCCGCGGGCCCATGGGGACATGAGCCTTACCATCCAGGGGGATCCCGAACGACTGGAGATGGTGCTCTGGGAGGTGTTGACAGCCGCTATTTTGCGCAGCCCGGAAGGGGGGCGGCTGGATCTGTGGAGCCAAGCCAGCGTTCGCGACAGCGGTGCGGAGCCCTTTGGCTATGCAGAGCTGCTGGTGGTGGATCAGGGCAGCTTCGACCCTCACCTGATGGCTGCCCTTCAGTTGGGGCCAGAGCAGGTGATCTACGCGGATCCTCTGCTCAAGTCGCCTCTATCGGTAAGTCCTGGTCTGGAACTCAGCCTGTGTCAACGGGTGGTGCAGCGGATGGGGGGCCAGCTCTCCTTTTACCTCTCTTCCGATGGGCGTTGTGTCTCTCGGCTGCTCATGCCGATGGGCAGCGACGAGCCCCATCCCCCTGGGTAGGAAAAAGCTGTGTTGCCGGTCACCTTAGGGGGACAAGGTTCTGAGCAGCCAAAACAGGGGCAGTAGAGCCAGTAGGCCGCGATCCAGCCGCCGCAGTTGTAGGCGGTGCCAGCGCAGGGGATGGTCTGGGCCGGTCAGCCCACGGGCCTGCATTGCCATAGCCGTCTGTTCGGCACGCAGGAGCAAGTTTTCAAAAAAGCGCTCCACCAAGGCCAGCAGGGTTTGCATCCCGCCCCGGAAACTCAGGGATCCCCAGCGCACATCCCGAGTTCGCACCGCCCGCGCCAAGTTTTGCACCTCTTCCATCACCAAAGGCAGAAAGCGCAGCGCCAAGGTGAGGGTGAGAATTACTTCGGCAATCGGCCATCTCCAACGCTTGAGAGGCTGCAACCATTGGCCGATCCCCTCGGCAATTTCTTCGGGGGCCGTGGTCAACAAAAACAAATGGGTAGCGTAGAGCAACGTAAAAATGAGGGTGCCCAGCCGCAGCGCCACCGATAGAGAACGGCGGGAGACCTGAAAGGTTCGCCCCAACAGGGAAAACTGAACCAGGCGGTAGCGGTAAGGGGTTTGCCAAGCACGGGTTTGCTCCCGCCAGGCACGGTCTGGGGATCCCTGTTCTACGGCCAAGTCGAAGTGCCCTGCACCGCTAACGGGAATCAGCCCATAGCCTACCACCTGCATATCCTGCCGTTGCGGTTGGGGAAAAACCCCCAATCCATCCGGCGCCAAGCTGGTGATCCCAAAGGTGAGCAGGCTCAGGGCCAGCACCAGGGAGAGTTGGCCCGACCAAACCCGGCGCGGCAGACGGGCCGCCACAGTTAGCAGCAGAAGAGCCACCACCACGGCCAAGCGCCAACCATTGCCGGCCAAAATGGGGCTGAGGAGAAAGCTGAGCAGCCAGGCCAGCTTAACCCGCGGATCCAGGCAATGTAGCCAGGTGCGAGGCTCTTCCAGATAAATCCCCAGCGGGGCATTGCGCAGAATATCCACAACAGTTGAGAAGGAAGCAGACTATACCCCTTAAAAGGGCGGGACCGAGAACTCCGTCCCCGTAGCGCGGTCGCAGCAGCGTTGCGGAGCAATAACAGCTGGCAGCAAGGGAGAGCTAGAGCCGTTCCACCAGACGGGTGGAGCCCGACTGGGCGGCGACCCATCCCCCGGGCGCGCCATCTCGCTCAATGCGCAGCCAGACGGGCACCTGTCCCTCCCCAGCCTGCACCTCCACCACCCGCAGCAGGGCTTGGCGTGGGGCTGTCCCGACAATGGCTCCCGTCAGGCTGGGTTGCTGGCGAATGTTGAGGCCATCGTTGGAGACCACCCGCACCTGTTGTACTCCTTGCCACTCCGCCAGAGGGCCGGTTAGCTCAGGCGTGGGAGTGAGTTCCGTCTGGCCGGGATTGTCGTTCGCGGAGGCGTCGCGTAGCGATATGTCAACCGGCGGCTGCTCAATTTGCACCTGGGGTTGCTCCAGCGGTGGTGCCGGCGGCGGCGTGAAGAGGCCCCGCAACATTTGCCAGATGACCAATAGGGAGAGGATGCCCACACCGACCACCCCGGCCATTCGCGCCAGCGGTGCGGAGCCCAAACGAACGCCAGCGGGAAAGGTAGGACGCTTACGGCCCCCCAAGCGGCTGCGGCGGTAACGCTCCACATCCTGCAAACCGATCGCGCCAGCGGACCTTAGGCCCTGGACTCCGTCCCCCTGAGGGGAACGGTCTTGGGCGCGTTCGCGACAGCGGTGCGGAGCACTAGAACTCTCATCCGCAAGAGCAGAGACGCCCGCCTTGGGGGTGCTCCGGTAGGAGGGCAAATCCGAGAGGCGCGGGGGTTCTGGCGGGGGCATCACTCCTCCCCGTTGCCAAGGGGTGGGGGGGCGCTGCAATTCTTGGGTTGGATTAGGGGGGCGCACGCCACCCACCACGGCAGGCAAATGAGGTGGGGGGTGGGGGACTTGGGGAGAGAGCATCCCTGCCGGCGGGTCTTCGCGGCTGGGCATTTCGTCCAGGTAAGCTTGTACTTGGGGGTTGTCGAAGTAGGCTTGCAACGTCACTTGGGCGGCTTCCAGACCGCGGAACTCCGGGAACACCTCCTCCTGAAACCATTTTTCTGTGAAGCGGCACAGACCCGGCAGATGGTCGGGAGAACCGGCGGAGTGTTCTTCGATAAACTGCAAGGCCTCTACTTCTTGGGTGGAGCGCAGATGGGCGAGCGCGTCTTCGGTCTGCCCCAGCAACAGACTACAGATGGCCTGCTCCAGATGCACATCCTGCCGCTGCGCCAGACGAGCCAGGTAGCCGCGAGCACGCCGCACCAGAGCCGGGCGGTTTTCCAGATAACCTGCCGCCAGCAACACCTGCACGGCCAAGTAGGCGGCCACCATCGAGGGACGCTCAGCCTCCCGCTCGAACAACTCCTGCTGTTCTTTGAGGGTGAGGTGGCGACGTACCCGTTGGATAAAGCGCAGGAAATCTTCGGTGCTGAGGCCAGAGCCATCTTGCCCCATCCCCTCGATGCCGCCCCGTTCGTCCAGCATGGCTTTGAGGAGAGCCAGTCCCTGCTGTCGCTCCCCGTTCCCATCAGCGGTGTGTCTTCCAGCTTGGGCGGGAGCACTTTGGCTGAGGAGTTGCAAAATGCGATAGGGACGCAGCTTGCCCAAATCGATACGGATCTCCGCTTGCATCTGCGGAAAGGCCTGATACTCCTCCAGCTCCGCCAAGCCCGCCTGTAGGGAACGCGCCGCCTCTTCATAGGATCCCTGTTGCCAGGCTTCTCGACCCAGTTCCAGACGAGCGATGGCCCGCGCCAAAATGGCATCGGAACGAGCAGGGTGGCCCTGCTCCAGCATATGTTGAGCCAAGTCCAAGGCAGCTTGGTATTCTCCGGCTTCGCAATACAAGCACAGCACTCCCGGCAAGCGTGTTTCCTCCACCGTTAAGGTGGGATCCGCCGGCATGAGATGTTCGTCGTAGTTTCGCCGTGCCTCAGGGTTAAGCAGCACAGAAGCTGCCTCTTGGATCATTTGAGCGCGAGCTTCCACAGCCTGTGGCGAGAACTCCAGCAGCCAGGAGCGCTCGCCCGGCTTGAGATCGATTCGCTCCCGGTATGCCTGCTCAATCTGATGCTCATCTGCCCGTGCCGACAGCATCAAAACCCGATAATAGTCGAGGGGCACCCGCACCGTCATGGTTTTTGTCCGCGCTCTCCTGTTCGTGCCAGCGGGACGGAGTCCTTGGACAACTTACCCGCATCGACTTAACTGTAGTCCTTTTCGTGGGTAAAAGGGATCCCCCCTCGGGAATCGCTGCTCCGCCCCTACCAGTTCCAGCTACCCGGCTCTCCTTTGAAAGGGCCTACGACCTTTGAGGTGATCCAACCGCCGTAGAAATCTCCGGGTTGAGGCCGGACTCGTTCTCCACCTACCCGGCACTCCTGCACACGGCCTGGATAAAAGGCAAGGTAGTCGCGGATGGGCAAAAACGCCGGGCTGGGATCGGGATAGCTCCAGGCGGCATCTACGGCTGTTTGGGATCCGACCTGAACTGTCCAGTAGCAGGCAGCCCCTTTGAACTCACAGAAAGAGGTGCGAGAGCTGGGGCGGAGATACTGCAGTCGAACGTCGGTGGGGGGAATGTAGTAGGTGGGCGGGTGGCTGGTTTCCAGGACGCGGTAGCAACGGCGGCTTTGGGCAATGAGCTCGCCATTGAAGAGAACTTCCACCAGTTCTGTGGTGGGCTCCAGACGAGGTGGGCGCGGATAGTCCCAGACAGATTCTTGTCCTGGATGGGGAGAAATCGGTTGGGGAGACATGGGTCAATATCTTCAATATCTAAAGCAGACGGGTGGCCTCTACCAGTTTGGCGTACTGGATCAGCAGCAAAGACTGTTGCTCCGGCAAAGGCTGAATAACTCCCTGCTGCTGCAGACGGCTTAGCACCGCCGTGGCTGTCTCTCGGCTAACCTGGCTGAGATCGGCCAAATCCTGGGGGGGAGGGTAGACAATGCGCATCCCCTGGGCGGTCTTCTCGCCAAAAGCTTCCGCCAGTTGCACCAGTGTATGCACCACCCGCACCGGGGGGCTCTGCTGGTCGAGATCCGCCTGCAAGTTGGCCAGGCGCAGGCGACGGGAGAGGCTGCAGGCCAGTTGGTAGCACAGTTGCGGCTCCTGCAGCATCAGTGCTTTGAAGGTTGCCGCCGGGATCCCGGCCACCCGCAGCGGGGTTAGGGCCAGCACATCTCGCGAGCGGGGAGCTTCGTCCAGTACCGCCATTTCCCCCACCCAAGCGCCCGGCCCCAGCAAGGCAAGGGTTTTGGTGCTGTCTTGCGCCCGCAAAGCCCGCCGCACCTTAGCCCAGCCGGCGAGGATCAGATAAACTACGCTGCCCCAGGCATCTTGCATGAAGAGGGCTTGTCCCGCCGGGATATCCCGCAGCTTGACCTGGGATCCCAGCCATTGCAAGGACGTCGCCGAAAGTTCGGCCAACATTGGCACCGCCTTGAGCTCGGAGAGAAGGGCAACAGGAGCATCGGAAGCCATGCCGGGTCGGACGTTTCACCATACCGCAAGCCCACTGTAGCCCAGTTACCAACTCAAGAGCTATCCTGCAATCCACCACCCCGCCATGTGCGCCAAGATCTAGTGAGGAGGTGGTCTTGCTGTGGAGTCTTGCCGGTATGGCCCTCAGAGCCTCTAGAGCTACCCTGCGGTTGAGGGTGGGGGGAACCCAAACTCTGCCATTTCGTCTGGGCAACAGAGGTTCTGTCTGGGAGGGGATCCCTCCGCTGTTGTTGTTAGAACTTATGGATGCCTATGGATGCTGCCCTCAGCGACATCAGTGGCCAGCGCTGGTCGGTCTTGGTGAAGAACGTGCCTGTGCGGCCCGAAAAGCTCGCTGATGTGGATCTGGTGCTGATCTGTCAGCAGGGATCCCAGCCCCATCGGGAGGCTTTTGCCGAGTTGATGCGTCGCCATCAGGCCCATGTGGACAAGGTG
Organism: Thermostichus sp. MS-CIW-36; assembly: GCF_054059035.1. NCBI lineage: Bacteria > Bacillati > Cyanobacteriota > Cyanophyceae > Thermostichales > Thermostichaceae > Thermostichus > Thermostichus sp. MS-CIW-36. The sequence goes on along the minus strand of NZ_JBSSBR010000001.1, from coordinate 106,261 downwards.
CTCTATCATCTTGCCCCGGACTGGCAGGACCGGCATGACTTGGCCCAGGAAGTTTGGATCCGGGCCTACCGCCACCTGAAACGCCTACAGGAGCCGGCAAAATTTCGCAGCTGGCTGGGGCGGATCGCCACCAACCTGTTTTACGACGAGCTGCGCAAGCGCAAACGACAGCAGCAGCCCCTTTCTCTGGATGCGCCGATTCAGATGCGGGATAGCGAGATGGAGTGGGAGCTGCCCAGCGAGAGCCCCAGCCCCCATGAGCACCTCGCCACTTGCGAGTTCTATGAGCGATTGCACCAAGCCGTCCGCGACCTGCCGCAGGCCTTTCGCCAGACAATCCTGCTGCGGGAAATTCAGGGGATGGCTTATGAGGAAATTGCCGAGATCACAGGGGTGTCCTTGGGCACTGTTAAGTCTCGCATTGCCCGCGCCCGCGCCCGCCTACAATCCACCCTAAAACCCTACCTTAATGGTGAATGACCATGGTTCGCGGCAACCCCAACCCCGACCCCAGGGATCCCCAGCAAGAGCTGCCGGTGGTGGATGAGCGCTTTGAACAGTTGAGCGCCTACTTGGATGGGGAATTGTCGTCCCAGGAAGCGCGGCAGGTGGAAGATTGGCTGGCCAGCGATCCTCAGGCGCGGCAACTGTACAGCCAACTGGCAGCTCTGCAGGCCGGTTTGGCCAATCTCAAGGCCCCAACCTTGAACTCCACCCAGACGGAGCTGTTGATCAGCCGTGTGTTCGCTGAGCTGGATCGGCGGCCAATGCTCGACCTGGGCTGGCGGCAACGTAAGGGCACCCCTTGGGGACGGGCGGCAGCGGCTGTAGTGGCCTTGGCAGGGGCGGGCTGGGCGGGATGGCGTTGGTCTCATCCCCAGCCTTTGGTATCGCTGGAAGATCCGCCGGTGCGCGTGGCCATCGTGCCTGCCTCTGCTCGTGTTGCCCAACGCTATCTTTTCGAGGCGGGGCAAAAGCAAGATGCCTACTCGATTTTGTTTGAGGCAATGCCCGACCGTGGATCTCGCTCCGCCAACGGGACCGGAGCCGTTCGCATCAACGGGACGGAGTCCTTGGTGGGCTGGGAATGACCTGAGCAGGCTTGAGAAAGACTGAGGAGCGCAGGGTGGAAAAAGCAGTTCGCTGGGCTTGTGGGCTAGGAGTCTGCCTTTGGCTATGCAGTCTGGGATCCCTGTCGGCCCAGGCAGATCCCAGCGGTAGCCATCTGGCAACGCCGTCCGCGCCGGCGGGACGGAGTCCGAAGCAGTTGCACTCCTCTCCCAGTGGACAGGATCCTGCCCCCCAGCCCACAAACCTGCCTTCACCCGGATCCCGTCTCACCCCTCCGGTGGCTCGCCCTCAACCCCCCGCCCCCGATCAAACAGATCCATTGCTTTTTCCGGATTTCCCCCTCCTCAAGGAGTTGGATCCGTCCCCGCCAAGCTTGGCCGACCTGGGCATCCATTGGGATCGCCTGGCCCTGCTGCCGGATTCCGAGCTGGCAGAGGAAATGGATGTGGAGTTCAGCCGCCGCCTAGCCCGCCTAAACCGGCAAATTGCCGACCAACAAGAGCGCCTCTACCGCCTCTTGCAAAGCTGGGACTCTGATGAGGCCGATATTCGTCAAATTCAGGCCCAACTGAGCCGGCTGCGGACAGAACGGGATCGCTTGGCCCTAGAGCACCTGTTGATGCTGCGGCAGTTGCAAGAGAACTTCGCCCTACCTCTACCCGACCGCTCGGCTGCCAGCTCTCCCTGAGGATCCCTTGGGTTCAGGCTATGATTGAGCAAGGGCAGACGCAACCCCCAACGGAGCTGAGCGATGGCCAAAGTGCCCAGCAACCCAGACATTGAGCAATTAGCTGCTGCCATTGGTAAAGAAGTTTACATCGATGTGGCCCGCTGGCATCTTTACCTGCGCGATGCCCACCTGCATACCCTTTTGGCGGAGCGACTGGCACCCCAGGTGATGGCAGGCAAGGTGGATGAGGACGCCGTCACAGAGATCTTGCAAGGGATCCCGGTGAAAGTGGGGGGTGGGCGCAAAGAATTGCCCCTGGCCGATCTCCTGCCGATGCAAAGCCTGCTTAACCTGCTGGACGTGTTGGAGGAGTTCAGCCGCAAATGGGCTCAATAGAGAAAGGTAGAGCGGTGCATCATCAGTCTAAACCTATGCGGCCTGGCCCCTGGCTCAAGCTCGGCAGCTTTGTTTCGTTGCTCTGGCTGTTGTCGGCTTGCCAGGGAACCGAGTGGGGAGAACGGCTGGAGCGCGCTGTACGCCCAGTGGGCCCGCCCACAGCCCAATCTGAGCCGCTGGCACCTCCCTCGCCTCAACCTTCGCCGGGATCCATCCCACCCTCTATCTCGATCCCCACTGCTCCCGCCCCCTCTTCACCTCTGCCCAGCCAGGACAGCAGCCGCTTTACAGACTTGGAGCCGGGATCTCTGGTGGCCCGTTCGGTGGGATACCTAGATCGGTTGGGAGTTTTTGCCGATATCTCCAGCAGCGAATTTCAGCCGCAGCGCAGCGTTCGTCGCGGAGAATTTGCCCGTTGGCTGGTGTTGGCCAACAACGCCATCCACGCCGATGAGCCCAGCCGGCAAATCCGCCTGGGATCCCCCTCGGAACGCCCCCTCTTTTTGGATGTGCCGGAGGAGGATCCCCATTTTCGCTACATTCAAGCCCTGGGAGCTGCCGGCATAATTGCCGGAGATGCCAATCGAGAGTTTCGCCCCAACAGCCTGCTGTCGCGGGCAGAGTTGATCCGCATGAAGGTGCCTCTGGACTTACCTCCCGGCCAGATCAAGGGATCCCGAGCAGAGCTGGAGGAGCGCTGGGGGTTCACCGATGCGGCGCAAATTCCTCCTGAGGTTGTTCCTGCTCTGGTAGCGGATCGCAGTCTGGAGAATGCCTCCACCGTGCTGCGCACCTTTGGCCCCATCCGCACCTTCAACCCCTTCGAGCCGGTCAGCCGCGGGGAAGCTGCCATTGCCTTATCGGCTTTTGGGGAACGAACAGCCCAAGACGCCCTACCCCAGCCGCCAGCCCTGCCAGACCCAACCCCTGAGCCTCAGCCTTCTCCCCCTGCCGCAGAACCGCAACAAACGGCCTCTCCTGAGCCGGATCCCAACCCTGCCTCTCCCTCGAATGCCGTTGATGAGCCCTCTGCGCCGGCCCGCCCCCGTTCCTCGGAAGTTGCCCCAGGGGAGGGCAGGATCGTTACCCCACGCCAAACCCAACCCTGAGGTGAGAGGGATCCCATTGGCGTATGCTGTTGGGCTCTGTCAGCAGATAGAACGCCTCAGAACCCCAGCAGGGATCCCTGCTACGGCTCTTACAAGGAGCAAAAGGAGCCATAACAATAAAAACTATCCCTAACTCCCTTCGGGAGAGGGGCTGTACAGCGCAGAGGACTTCCGCCCCCATTCCCCAGGCGGCTCTAGCTCTTGACAGTCCCCTGAGCGCCCCTCTGCCGGGGAGAGCCCTTGCCACCTAATAAAATGAGAGAAGCCAACCTTGGAAAACCCGCAGGGATCCCAACTGTGTCCGCCATTGTTCCTGAAATCCGTTCTGCCGATTTGCTGCGCTACACCGTGATTGGGTCGCGGCGGCCCAGCGTGTACTTTTGGGCGGTGGCGCTGACGGGGGGAGGGCTGGGCTTTACCTTGGCTGGCCTTTCCAGCTATCTCCACCGCAATTTGCTCCCCTTTTCCGATCCCGCCAGCCTGGTGTTTATTCCCCAAGGCATTGCCATGCTCTTTTACGGGGTGCTGGGATCCCTGGCGGGACTGTACCAATGGTTGAGTTTGTATTGGAACCTGGGGGGCGGCTACAACGAGTTCGACCGGCGCACGCAGAAGATAACTCTGGTACGGCGAGGCTTTCCGGGCAAAAACCGTGAAGTCCGCCTGGAGTATGACTTTGCCGAGGTGCAGAGCCTGCGGGTGGAGCTGAGAGAGGGGCTTAACCCCCGCCGAGCCATTTACTTGCGGGTGAAAGGACGCGGTGACATCCCCCTCACCGGAGTGGGCCAGCCTCCCCCCCTGATGGAGATCGAAAACCAAGCAGCCGAGATCGCCCGCTTTCTCAACGTCAGCCTAGAGGGCATTTGATTCCCTGCGGTGCCATTGCTTTGACCCCGCCCTGCTGGTCGCTTGAGCGAGACGGAATCCCATCCTTGGGCAACAGTGAAACCATTGAGGGGGATCCAGAACTGTGGAGTCGAATAGAGAGTTGTCGAGATTGTTTTCAATGTAGCGGGATCTCTTCGAGGAATGATCTACCCTTGATGCCAGCGCAGTTGTTGCCTGGGAGAAGCCTGTGATGGCCAACCTGAACCCCTTCATTCCCCTACAGGCCAAGAAGCTGGGGTCTATTCTGTTTCGCCTCTGGCTAACTCTTCTGCTCTCATTGGGCTTGGCCTTGCTCACGCTGCTGCTGACCTCCCATTCCGCCCATGCTGCTCGCGGGCCCCTGTATCGCTTGGGCCGCCCAGAGGGGGCGGTCTCGATTGTGGCCTGGGCAGGCTATATCGAACGGGGAGAAACGGATCCCGCCTATGACTGGGTGACCGAGTTTGAGAAAGAAACCGGCTGCCAAGTCAGCGTTAAGGTGGCGGCAACCTCCGATGAGATGGTAGCCCTGATGAATGAGGGCGGCTTTGATCTGGTGACGGCCTCCGGCGATGCCACCCTACGCCTGATCAAAGGGGAACGGGTACAGCAGATTAACCCCCGCCTGATCCCCAGTTGGGAGACCATCGACCCGCGCCTGCGGGATGCTCCCTGGCATACCGTGGATGGCAAGCATTACGGCGTGCCCTATCAATGGGGATCCAACGTGTTGATGTACAACACAAAGGTTTTCCCGGAACCCCCCACCAGTTGGGATGTGGTGTTTGAAGAAAAAATCCTGCCAGACGGCAAATCCAACAAGGGCCGCATCCAAGCCTACGATGGCTCCATCTACATTGCCGATGCCGCCCTCTACCTGAAGGCCCACCGCCCAGAATTGGGCATCACGGATCCCTACGAGCTGACCCGCGAACAGTTCAATGCTGCTCTAGCTCTATTGCGACAGCAGCGGCAACTGGTTGGACGCTACTGGCACGATGCGGCGGTGCAGGTGGATGACTTTGTCAACGAAGGGGTAGTGGCCTCCAGCTCTTGGCCCTTCCAGGTCAATCTGTTGCGATCCGAAGGTCAACCTGTCGCCAGTGTGATACCGGAAGAGGGAGCCACCGGCTGGGCAGATACCACCATGCTCAGCGCTACCGCCAAACACCCCAACTGTGCCTACCTGTGGATGGAACATTCTCTGAACCCGAAGGTGCAGGGGGATCTGGCGGCTTGGTTTGGCTCGGTGCCGGTGGTGCCCGCCGCTTGTCAGGCCAGCGAGCTGCTGGGGCCAGAGGGATGCAAGACCAATGGCATCGACAATTTTGAGCGCATCTTCTTCTGGAAAACTCCTGTGGCCGATTGTGGCGATGGACGTATGGATTGCGTGCCCTACTACGAATGGGTGACCAACTACATCGCTGTGATTGGCGGGCGCTAATGGAGCAACCTTAACGAGATCCTAGACTCTTCTTAAAAATTTATTAACTGTAATATGACATAAATACAAATGAATGAACCATCTCAATGAATTTGAGATGGTTTTTGCTTTTCAGGCAAGACTTCTAGGGCCTAGAGGAGGAATTTTTACCTCTTCTGGGTTCGTCAGATGCTCTTGTTGATTGCCATAGTTGGGAGCTTTTATTCATGATGACACTATCTTCTTTTGGAACTCGGATCCCGTTGGGAAAGCTGGTGATGGGAGCTGGATTGGCGGGAGCTGTCACCTTGGGGTTGGGCAGCAGCCTTTCTCAGGCTCGTCTAGACTGTCCCCGCCCTCCTCAAATGGATGCCCGCTACTGTGATCGGGTGGGGGATCTGGTTGCCGATTTGCCGGAGGATCCCTCGGAGTGGGTAGATCCGGAAGTGCTGTTGGTGTCTTATACCTCCTCAGAAGAGCCAGCTGTCTATGCCAATACCTGGGCTGAATTCACCGCTCACTTAGAGGAAGTCACCGGTAGACGGGTGCAATTTGTCCCTGCCGATTCTCAGGCTGCTCAGTACGAGGCAATGCGCGCTGGACGTCTACACATTATGGGTACCTGCACAGGCTGTACTCCTGTAGCCGTGAATGTTGCCGGCTTTGTGCCCTTTGCCATTTTCCAACAAGAAGATGGATCCATCGGCTACGAGATGGAAGTGATCACTCATGTGAATAGCGATATTCAAGCCCTCGATGATATTGCCGGTCGTCGTGTAGCTTTTACCCATCCTTCCTCCAACTCCGGTTATATCAGTGCTCGCATTTTGATCAAACAAGAGACAGGCTTGGATGATGAGGCAGGAGACTACATCGCCGAGTTTTCTGGCAGCCACCAAAACTCCATTTTGGGTGTGTTCAACGAAGACTACGATGCCGCCCCCATTGCCAACGATGTGCTTAATCGCATGTGCCTCAACGAGCAAGTGGATTGTAGCCAGTTCCGCAGCCTCTACAAATCGGAGACCTTCCCCAGCGGCTCTTTCGGCCATGCCCACAATCTCCACCCTGAGCTGGCAGAAAGGATCCGAGAAGCCTTCTTTACTTTTGAGTTTGAGGGCACAGCCATGCGACAAGCTTCTGACCGGGTAGCTTTTGCACCGATTACTTATCAAGAAAACTGGGAGATCATCCGTCGCATTCAGGAAGAAGAGGGCGTGGAATATACGCTTTAGGCAGTCCTCAGGGATCCCCTGCCCAGAGAGGATCCCTGATTTACATAGTTCTGAATCTAGAGCTGAATCTAGAGAAATCGCACTGGCTGGTTCCGTCCATACCCCATCTCGACGAGTATGTGATAACCCACTCTTAACTTCCTATTAAACCTGTCTTAGCTCTACAGGGGTCAAACAGCGCTACTATATTATTGAGTTTCGTTAGGCGACGTGAGTTTTGCAGATCTTCTTTGGGTTCTGTAGCTTATGAATTCACATCAAGTCTCTTGATTAGCTGGATCTTCTCGCCCACTTTTGTGTTTTTTAGCTGATAACGGTTTGCTTCATCTTGCATTCGGAGGTTTTTGCAATGTTGGCGTTTTCCTCTGTGGCTCGTCTGTTATCCAAAAGCCTTGCCCTGGCTGGTTTGGTTGCTGTGCTAGTGGGTTATCAATCTGCTCAAGCTCAATCTTGCCCTCGTCCGGCAGGCATGGATGAGCGCTATTGTGATGCCGATGGGGATCTGGTGGCGGATACTCCGACGGATCCCGCTCAAATTGTCAATCCTGACACTTTGCTCATCTCCTACACTTCTTCCGAGGATCCCGCCGTTTATTCAGAAACCTGGCAGGAATTTACCGACTACCTCAAGCAAGTGACCGGTAAAGATGTGCAATTTGTGCCAGTTGATTCCGAGGCCGCCCAAACCGAGGCACTGCGGGCCGGACGTTTACACATCATGGGCACCTGCACCGGCTGTACCCCCCGCGCTGTGAACCAAGCAGGCTATGTGCCTTTCGCCGTTTTTGCCAAGGAAGATGGTAGCTTTGGCTACGAAATGGAAGTGATCACTCGCATCGATAGTGACTTGGAAAAACTAGAAGACATCAAAGGCCGCCGCATTGCTTTCACCCAGCCCTCCTCCAATTCCGGCTACATCAGCGCCCGTATTTTGATCGAGGCGGAAACTGGCTTTAAGGACGGTGTGGACTACGAAGCCAATTTCTCTGGGGGGCACGAAAACTCCATTTTGGGTGTGTTCAACGGAGACTACGATGCGGCCCCCATTGCCAACGATGTGCTCAACCGCATGTGCATCGCCGGACAAGTGCAGTGCGATCAGTTTCGTACCCTCTACAAATCGGCTACTTTCCCCAGCGGCCCATTTGGCTATGCTCACAATTTGGATCCACAGCTGCAGGAGAAAATCCGCGAGGCCTTCTATACCTTTGACTTTGCAGGCACTAAGTTGGCAGAAGCCTTTGACCGAGCTTCCTTTGCTCCCATCACCTACAAGGAAGATTGGGAAGTGATCCGGCTGATTCAAGAAAATGCCCCTCCCCAATAGGTGGGCTGAACAGAATCGGGATCCCTTGTTCAGGGCAAGCCATAGGGGATCCCTTCTGATTTCAAAATTCTCTCAAGATTGCAAACATCTGGTTCTAGAAGGCCCGCAATTGCAAATGTCCACTTCAAGTAGGTTATCAAGATGCTACGTATCGACTCCCTCAGCAAACGTTACCCCACAGGCGATATGGCCCTGAAAGGGGTGACCTTAGAAGTTCCCGATGGGCAGGTGATGGCCTTGATTGGTCCTTCGGGTGCTGGGAAGAGTACGCTGCTCCGTTGCATCAACCGCTTGGTGGAGCCGACCAGTGGCAGCATTTGGCTCAATGGAATCGACATCACTCGCTTGAACACCCGGGAGTTGCGGCAAGCACGACGCAAAATCGGCATGATCTTTCAGGAATATGCCCTCGTGGAGCGCCTGACCGTGATGGAAAATGTTCTTTCGGGTCAGTTGGGCTACGTCAATTTTTGGCAAAGCTGGTTCCGCAAGTTTCCCCAAGCCACCATCGACGAAGCCTTCCGCTTACTGGATCGAGTGGGATTGTCGGACTTTCCCGATAAGCGGGCAGATGCTTTGTCTGGGGGGCAACGGCAACGGGTGGGAATCGCCCGGGCTCTCCTGCAAAACCCAGAGCTGCTATTGGTGGATGAACCGACCGCCAGTTTGGACCCGAAAACCTCCCGCCAAATTATGCGCCTGATCAACGAGCTGGCTTCAGAGCGGGGCCTATCGGTGATCATCAGCATTCACGATGTGCCTCTAGCGCAAATGTTTGCCCAGCGGATCGTCGGTTTGCGGTTTGGGGAAGTGGTGTATGATGGCCCCCCCAATCGCCTCACCCCCAGCGTCTTAAACGAAATCTACGGCGAAGAAGATTGGAATGCTTCTGGTGGAATGCTTCTGGCCCAGCCCAAGACTCCGAAGAAAACGAAGCCGTCTCGGCTGGAGTAGCCACCCACTAAGGGATCCCTTGCAGAAGTCAGTAGAAGTCAATAGAAGTCAGTAGTGCGGAGCACACCCATGGCACAGGCAACGACACTGAGCGGGCGCCAATGGTCGCCACCACCTTTGATTAAAAATCCTTGGGTTCGCTGGGGACTGATTCTTGGGGCGGTCATTTACCTGATCTTTGCGCTTTCTACTCTCAATTTCGATCCAGCCCGGGTAGCCCGCGGTATGCAGCGTAGTGGCCGTCTCTTGTTGGCCTTTTTGCATCCCGATTTCACCACCCGCGGCAACTTGATTTTCACCGGGATGCTGGAAAGTGTGACCATGGCCGCCATTTCCACCGTGGCAGGATTTATTGTCGCGGTTCCGGTGGGGTTTGGGGCCGCACGCAACTTGGTGCCAATGCCGGTCTACCTGGTTTGTCGTGGCCTGATTGCCCTGTCGCGCACCTTCCAAGAGGTGATCATCGCCATTTTGTTTGTGGTCATGTTTGGCTTTGGGCCTTTTGCTGGAGTGCTCACCCTCACCTTTGGGAGTTTGGGTTTTTTCAGCAAGCTTTTGGCAGAAGACATCGAAGAAATTGATGCAGTACAGGTGGAGGCGATTCGCTCCACGGGGGCTTCTTGGCTCCAAATGGTCAGCTACGCGGTGGTGCCGCAGGTGTTGCCCCGCATGATCGGCTTGACTCTGTATCGTTTCGACATCAACATTCGGGAGGCGGCCATTCTGGGGATTGTCGGTGCCGGTGGGATTGGCTCTACCCTGAACACCTCCTTACGTCGCTACGACTATGACACGGCCTCTGCCATCATCCTTGTGATTATCGCTCTGGTGATGGTGGTGGAATTGAGTTCTGGTTGGATTCGCAAGAGGGTGCAATAATGCCTGTTCTGGAAAGCAGTGGGATCAAGACCTGGCAGTGGCGCAATCAAAAGCAAACTTTGCTTGAGTATGCCTTCTGGTTGGCTCTGCTGTTACTGATGTTTGCCTGCGCTAAGTTCATTGCAGACCGTACCACCTGGGGCTTTGTGCTGGATGCACCGCGCCAGGGAAGAGAAATGCTCTCGCGGGGGGTACCGCCCCGTTGGGACTACATGTCACAGCTTTGGCGCCCCCTTTGGGATACCCTCACCATTGCCACATTGGGTACGGCCCTTTCCTTTGTGATTTCGGTGCCGGTGGCCTTTTTGGCAGCCCGCAACACCACTCCCAATTTGCTGGTGCGCTACATCGCCCTGTTCATCATCGTCGGCACCCGTTCGGTTAACTCCCTGATTTGGGCTTTGATCCTGGTGATTGTTCTTGGGCCAGGGGTCTTGTCCGGAACCTTAGCCATTGCCCTACGCTCTGTCGGATTTATGGGCAAGCTGATCTATGAAGGCATCGAAGAGATTAACGAAGAACCAGTAGAAGCGATCCGTTCCACGGGGGCTAGCGGTGCCCAGGTACTGAGCTATGCCATTTGGCCGCAGGTGATCACCAACATCCTCGGGGTAACAGTTTACCGTTGGGATATCAATTTGCGAGAGTCTACGGTGGTTGGATTGGTCGGTGCCGGTGGAATTGGCCTACAGCTAGATGCTTCCATCAACACCCTGCGCTGGAATCAGGTGAGCATGATCCTGCTTGTGATCTTCGTTTCTGTGTTCATCAGCGAGTGGATCTCCGCCAAGGCCCGGCAAGCCCTGACTTAGCCCAGGGATCCGGATAGGCTACGGTGAAGGGCAGTTTGCAACAGCACAACTGTATGACTCATGACGGAAGAACTGTTTCGGGCGGAGGCCTATCTCACCACCTGCCAGGCTCGGGTAATTGCCCTTGTGGATAACGGGATCCAGTTGGATCGGACGGTATTCTATCCCACCGGCGGTGGACAACCCGGCGATACGGGATCCCTGATTACATCGGACGGTCGTGTCATCCCGATTGTCGATACCCAAAAGGGGGAAACGGGCATCCTCCACATCCCGGCAGAGGGATCCCCACCCCTCAGTCTGGGGGAGTCAGTCAGCGCCAGCATCGACTGGGAACGTCGCTATCGGCACATGCGCATGCATACGGCTCTACACCTGCTCTGTGCAGTGGTAGAAGGTGGCGTTACGGGGGGTCAGGTGGGTGAAAGCAAAAGCCGATTGGACTTTAACATCCCTGGAGAAAAACCCGACAAAGAAACCCTGACGGGTGCGTCTCAATGCTTTGGTACAAGGTAACCACGCCGTGAACCCCCGCTGGGTTAGCGATGAAGAACTAAAAGCCAATCCCAGCCTGGTGCGCACCATGTCGGTCAAGCCCCCCACCGGACAGGGGCAAGTGCGCTTGCTGGAAATTGAGAATGTGGACTTGCAACCCTGCGGCGGCACTCATGTACGGGCGACAGGAGAAATTGGCAAGTTGGTGGTGAGCAAGATCAAAAGCAAAGGCAAGCAAAACCGACGCATTGTGGTCAGCTTGGTGGATCCCTGAAAAACTACAGACTACCCTTGGCTGGGCTGAGTCAATGAACCCAAAGATCCATCGACTGCCACCTGAAGACTCGCCGACTCTGGAATGGGCGCTTGTGCTGTCGGGAACCCTAAGAACGGGCTTTGCTCCACCGCCTGGATGGACAAGGTAAACAAGGGGTTGGAGAGAATCCCGGCAAAGATGGTGGCCACCAGAGTCAACACCATACCGACCCGCAGAGCAGGCATACCTTCTGCCTGCCAGTTGGTCTCGGGGTAATTTTGCACCGAAACCGACATCTCTTGCGGCTCTTTCACCACAATCGTTTTCACCACCCGCACGTAGTAGTAAATGGAGATAACACTGGTGACCAACCCCACCAACACCAGGGTATAGGCCCCCGCCTGCCAACCGGCCCAGAACAGATACAGCTTGCCGAAGAAGCCCGCCAGAGGCGGCAACCCACCCAAGGAGAGCAAACAAATGCTCAAGCACAGGGTGAGGAAGGGATCCTTTTGGTAGAGGCCGCTGTACTCGTTAATTTCGTCGGTACCGGTTTTCAGGCTGAACAGGGTAATGCACAAGAAGGCCCCCAGGTTCATGACCAGGTAGACCAGCAGATAGAAGATCAAGCTGGCGTAGCCTGCTTCTGTGCCCACCACCAGACCAATCATGACGAAGCCCGCTTGCCCAATCGAGGAATAGGCCAGTAGCCGCTTGAGGCGGGTTTGGGTAATCGCCACCACGTTCCCCAGCACCATGGTCAAAATGGCCAGCACCGAGAGCACCGCCCGCCACTCTTCCGTCATGGCCGGAAACACGGTGGCCAGAAAGCGCACCGCCAAGGCAAAGCCTGCTGCTTTGGATCCCACTGACAAAAAGGCCACCACCGGCGTTGGGGATCCCTCGTAGACATCAGGAGTCCACTGGTGAAAGGGCACTGCCGCCAACTTAAACCCGATACCACCAATGCAGAGCACCAAAGCGATGATCCCTGCCAAACCGGCATCCCCCATGGATGAGGCGATGGCTTCCAGCTTCGTTTGCCCGCCCGAAAGGCCGTAGAGCAGCGACATGCCGTAGAGAAAAATGGCTGTGCTGCTGGCCCCGATCAAGAGATATTTCAGGGCTGCCTCCGAAGAACGGGGATCCCGCTTGGTATAGCCGGCCATCAGGTAGCTGGCAATGCCCAGGGTTTCCAGAGATACAAACACTAGGATCAAGTCCGTCGCCCCGGAGAGGAACATGCCCCCCAAGGTGGCCGTGAGCAGCAACACATAAAACTCGCCTGTGGGCGCTCCCGACTGGGCGATGTAGCGCTCTGCCATCATCACGGTCAGCACCGCCGTCCCCACCACCAGGCCACGGAAGAGAATGCTAATGGGGTCCGCCGCAAAGCTGCCCAAGAAGCTCTCCAACTGGGGCTGCTGCCATTGCAACACCAAGGTCACCAAGGCCCCGATCAAGCCAAAGATGGAGAGGGCCGGAAGACTTTTGCGCGCCGCCGAACCACCGACCAAATCCACCACCAAGACGAGCAAGAGGGTGAGGGTAACCACCACTTCTGGCCAAATGGCACCGGCATACAGGTTTCCGGTTGGGGCAAAGACATCCATAGGGGAAGACATGAAGACAGATGAAGGGGATCCACAGCCAGCATACCGCGATTTCCGGTCTCTCTTTCCGCTTCCGGCATCTCTTCTCCCAATCGTCTCCATCAGCACTCTCAATCCACGGGCTCAGTAGAGCTTGGCGCTGGAGGTGAGCACCAGCTTCAGGCGGGCGTGGATCAGATCCAAGTCCGCCAGCCCCAAGTCGATCTCGCCATCGACGACGATGCCGGTGTGGATCAGCCGATCCAACAGTTCCAGCAGGGATCCCTCGCGGTGGGGTTGTCCGGGGTAGTAGTCCCCCTGGCGGGGCAGGAGGGTGCCCAGATCTCCGAGCTCCAGGTTCAAATCCGCTGGGTCGATCTCCAACAGGCTGCAGATTTGTCGAATTTGCTCCCGCAAGGCTTGTAGGCTGCTGCCGGCCCGCTCAATCTGCTCTGCAGAAAGGCGCTCGGCCTCCATTTGCCGCACCACCTGCGCCTCCATCAACTGCCGCAACAGCTCCACCAAGGTCAGCACCAGAGAGGCCAAACCGGCTTCCGGGCGTTTCCGGCCAGGGGTGGGCCGAGCCTGGCTCAAGTCTTCCCAGCTGGCGGGACTGATAGAAAAGCGCGGCGGGGGAGAAGGGGCAATCCAACGGTCAAAGGGCTGGCAAAGCTGTTCCAGGCTGAGCAAATGGAGACGGGGATCCCGAGCGGCCTCTTCCCTTTCCTCCGGCAGGTTGTAGCCCCAGTCGGCCAAAAACAGGAGAACTTGCTCCAGCTCCGGCACCGTCTGCACCTGGCGCAGCGTTTGCAGGCGATCCTCCACAAACCACAGCTCCTCAGCCGGCAGTTGGGCGGCAGCCAGTAGCCGCTGTAAAGTGGTGGCCTTGGGGGCGCGCACCTCCTTGCCCAGAATGCGGTGGCGTGGCAGTTGGATCCCTGCTCGGCCCAAGAGCTGCTGGATGAACCGTCCCTCTTTGGTGCTGAGGATGGCCAAGCGCGGCTCCCCGGCAGCCTGAACCTGGCGTAGCCAAGCCGCCACCCCCGGATAAAAGCGGTGTAGCCCCAGCCACCCCTGCAGATCCTCTGCAATCCAGCGATCCCGCACCCGATCCAACGCTTGGATTAGAGAGAGGGCAGGGATCCCTGACTGCTGCAACAACTGCTGACGCCAGCCCGGCCAGTCTTGGCGCAAGTCCTCCTCCCGGATCCCTTCCTGTAGCCCCCACAACAACAGAGGCATCTCCCAGCCGGTCTCGATCAGCGGGCGCAGACGGTCAAAAGCAGGACGCAGCGGCTCTAGCTGAGCAGGAGCCAAGCCCCACACCTGAGCACAAACGCGGCAGGAGGAAGCAAAATACTCCGCCCGCCCATCGCAGAGCACACCATCAAAATCCAGAACCAGAATGCGGGGGGACATTCGCCGGGGCCTAGCGAACTCCATACCTGAGTCCCCCTGAGGGCAAGTTGCAAAAATGGGGCCAGAGGCCAAGTTAATTCAACCAAACTGTTCCACCGGAGTGGCCCAACCTAATTGGATTCCGAGATACGAACGGACTGGATCTCCACTGGATTCAGCGGGCGATCCTGGGGGCCGGTGGGAGCCGTTGCAATTTTATCCAACACATCCTCTCCCTCGATCAATTGCCCAAAGATCGTGTAGTTGGGCGGCAGCAGGTAGTCGGCATGCATGATGAAGAACTGGCTGCCATTGGTGTTGGGGCCGGCGTTGGCCATCGCCAAAGTGCCACGGCTGTAGGGACGTTGCACCGGCTCATCGGGAAAGCGGTAGCCCGGCCCACCCCGCCCTGTACCCGTGGGATCCCCGCCCTGGATCATGAAGCCGCGGATCACGCGGTGAAAGATGACGCCATCGTAAAAGTGATCGTTGGCCAAAAAGACGAAATTGTTGACGGCGAGGGGAGCTTCTTGCGGGAACAGCTCCAGAACCATTGTGCCGGCGGTGGTCTCCATCGTGGCCGTGTAGGACTTGGCCGGGTCGATCACCATCGGGGGGGGACTGTTGTAGGTTTTCACGGGTTTGCCCAAGTGTTGTGCCAGGAGCAAATCGCGAGAAGAATGCGGGCGGGCCAAGACAGGGAGAGCACTCAGCCCCACCCAAAGCACCACCATCAGCACAGCTAACTTCACCAGGCTGGCCAACTCAGATCGCGCACGCACAATTCTTGCAGGAAAGCTCCACCCCTATCCTACCAGGATTCTGTCCTAGCCTAATTTTCCCCGGACTTGGATGGAGGCTTGGCTCGCCGCACCAGCCAATAACTCACCGAGAGGGCCAACGTCGCTGCCCCCAAGCCAATGAGCTCCAACCCCCCCAGCTTCTCGAAATCAAAAATGATGATCTTGCGGGCCACCGCAATCAAAGAGGTGACGATCACCAGCTCCACCTGCACCACCTGCTTTTGCAAGTAGGCGGTAATGTTCTCCAGAATTTCCAGCGCAATCAGAATATTTAAAAAGAGGCCGAAGATCTCGATTAAAGTGGTGGAGAAAAACCCAGTTGGCTCAGTCAACAAATCTGCCACCAAGAACCGGGCCAAGTCCACCACTGCTACTGTGATTAGCCCGATCATCAAAATTGACAGTAGCTTCGAGATCAGGCTTTCCAGGCGGGTGATGGCCCGCAAAAAGGGATCCTCCTCTTCTGTCTCGTGGGGATTGTGCAACAGCCACTTGAGAAACCGCATCGCCAACCCCGACAGATCCAAACCCTTATGTCCTGATCCTGAGACAACATTATCCGTCCCAACCGTCTTGCCGGGAAGCAGGCAGGGATCCCTTGGGGCGATGATTGCGACACCGCTCAGAACAGTATTTCACCTCCGACCAACAGTCGGCCCACTTTTTGCGCCAGGTGAAGGGTCGCTGACAGGTAAGACAAATTTTGCTGGGCAAATCCGATTTCTTCCGTTGGCGTGGCATGGTGCACTGCAAAACAAGGTCAACTCTGTAGTCAGTTTAACAATCCTACCGGATGCTGACCGTTACCATCACGGAAGTGTTTAGTCTGCGCCCCACCTTAGCAAAAGCTGAAGTCTGAACCTAGAGAAATCGAGTAGCCTCTTGAAATCCGGCGAGATCTCTGCCCTGTGTCTGCAGGGATCCCTGAAGGAAGTTGGGTTTGCTGAAAGGTTAGCTGCCTCCATCCTGTACTGAGTAAAGTTCTTAACACCCGCTTGTGAACTTGAGCTTGAGTTTGTATGAAATCTCAACCAAATGGGACGAATGTAGCTGTTCAGAACTCTCCTCCTCCACTGAAGCGGGTTGAGGTACGGCTCAGCAAACCCGGCAACCGGGCAACTCAAGCCTCGCTGTCGGAGGACTCGGTGGGCATATTTTTGCGGGAAATGGCTCGCTACCCACTCCTCAATGCCGAGCAGGAAGTGAAATTGGGACGGCTGATTGCAGAGGGGGGAGCCGCCGGGGAACGGGCGAAACGGGAATTGGTTAGGGCCAACCTGCGCTTGGTGGTCTCGATTGCCAAAAAGTATTTGAATCGCGGTGTGCCGTTTCTGGATTTGATTCAAGAAGGCACCATCGGCCTGATCCGGGCCGCAGAAAAATTTGAGTACGAACGCGGCTACAAGTTTTCCACCTATGCCTACTGGTGGATTCGCCAAGGAATCACCCGCGCCGTTGCCAATCAGGGGCGTCTGGTGCGGATCCCGGTGCATATGGTAGAAAAGCTCAACCAGGTGAAGCGGATCCGGCGGGAGCTGACCGAGACCCTAAACCGTCGCCCCACCCAAGCGGAAATTGCCGAAGCTCTGGAGATTTCCCCCGACAAGCTGGACGCTCTCTTAACCCTCTTGGAAGCCGGTCGCCAAACCCTTTCGCTACATACTCCGGTTGGCAAAGAGGAAGATACGGAGCTGATGCAGCTTATCGAGGCCGCCAACGGCCCCACTCCCGAATCGCAAATGGACTTGCACCTGCTGTCTGCCCAACTGGAAGAAATGCTGGAGCAGCTTAGCCCCCGAGAGCAAGAAATCCTCAAGCTCCGCTATGGGCTGAAAGATGGCCACCTGCACACTCTCTCCGAAATTGGTCAGCTCTTCGGCCTGTCTCGAGAGCGCGTCCGACAAATTCAAGCACGAGCCATGCGCAAACTGCGCCATCCACGCCGACAGGAAATTTTGGCAGATTGGATGACCTCGTTTTAGGCAGTAGGCCACGGCTGCTCCACAGGCGAAACCCGGGATTCCGCAGCAGTTTATGTTCAGCAAAGCTCTGCAGAACCAGGACCAGAGGCGTGCCCCCACTTTTGGACAAGGGATCTGTCAACTAGCCCATCTTCTGCAACTGCAGGGGGTGAGGCTGAGGGCGGCTGCGCAGGGCAGCTTCGATCAACCCCAAAAAGAGGGGGTGGGGGCGGTTGGGGCGGGAGCGAAACTCCGGATGGAATTGGGTGGCGATGAAGAAGGGGTGGCTGGGCAGCTCGATAATCTCCACCAAGCGGTTATCCGGCGAGACGCCGCTGATAACATAGCCGGAGTCTAGAAAAAGGCTGCGGTAGGCGTTATTAAACTCGTAGCGATGGCGGTGGCGCTCGTAGATGATGGTCTCGCCATACAGCTTGGCCGCCAGGGTATTGGGCATGATGCGACAGGGATAGAGGCCCAGCCGCAGGGTTCCCCCCAGATCCTCTACATCTTTCTGCTCCGGCAGCAGGCTGATGACAGGGTGGGGGGTATCGGGGTCAAACTCATAGCTATTGGCCCGCTCCAGTTGGGCAATGTGACATCCCCAGTCGATCACCGCGCATTGCATGCCCAGACACAGGCCCAGAAAGGGAATGCCCCGCTCCCTCACGTAGCAAATACTGGCCACTTTGCCCTCGATGCCGCGATTGCCAAACCCCCCTGGCACCACCACTCCATCCACGCCGGAAAGCAATGCCTCTGGTCCCCGCTCTTCGATCTCCTCAGAAGAGATCCAGCGCAGCGTGACGCCGGCATTGAGGGCCAACCCGGCATGGCGCAGGGCCTCGGCCACCGAAAGATAGGCATCCGTAAGGCGCACGTATTTGCCGACAATGGCAATCTCCACCTGCTCTTGGGGGTGGTGCAGCCGCTGCACCAGGAGCTCCCACTCCCGTAGGTCGGGCTGCTGGGGATCCAGGTTGAGGATCTCCAAAACCCGCTGCGCCAACCCCTCCTGCTCCAGCACCAGAGGCACGTCGTAGATGCTGGGGGCATCCTGAGCCTGAATCACACATTCCACCGGCACATCGCAAAACTCGGAGATCTTCTCCTTGATCCCGCGGGGCAATGGCTGTTCGCAGCGGCACACCAACACGTCCGGCTGGATACCAATAGAGCGCAGCTCCTTCACCGAGTGCTGGGTGGGCTTGGTTTTCATCTCCCCTGCCGCTTTGATCAGGGGCACCAGGGTGACATGCACATAGGCGACATTGGCCCGGCCCACGTCCTTGCGAAATTGGCGAATGGCCTCCAAAAAGGGCAGAGACTCGATATCCCCCACCGTGCCCCCCACCTCCACCAGCACCACATCGGGGTTGGTCTCGCGGGCCACCCGCCGGATGCGCTCTTTAATCTCTTGGGTGACGTGGGGGATCACCTGCACCGTGCTGCCCTGGTAATCGCCGCGCCGCTCTTTGTGGATCACGGCCTGGTAGATGGAGCCGGTGGTGACGTTGTTGAGCTTGGACATGTTGGTGTCGGTGAAGCGCTCGTAGTGGCCCAAGTCCAGGTCGGTCTCGGCGCCGTCGTCGGTGACGAACACTTCTCCATGCTGGTAGGGGCTCATGGTGCCGGGATCCACATTGATGTAGGGATCCAGCTTCAAAATCGACACCGTGTAGTTGCGGGATTTGAGCAGGCGACCCAAGCTAGCCGCCACAATGCCTTTGCCGATGCTGGAGACCACTCCGCCCGTGACGAAGACAAACTTGGTCATAGCTTGGATCCCTTCCCTTTTGCCTTTTGATTATGCCAGGGATCCCTTAGCGCAGAGAGCGGATGGGGCCGTTGTAGAGGATGGTGGTTTGAAAGGTGCGCCTGTCCACCCGCACCTGGGTTTCAATGCTGGGCTGGACAAAGCCGGGCTCTCCCCCCCGGAAGGTGAAGATCCAAGCATCTTCAAACTCTTCAAACGGCGAGTCGATGGCTGCCCCGTGCATGGAAGCTTCGGCGCGATAGCGTTGTAGGCCCCCATTGGCAATCTCGGCAGCTTGACGGGCCAGGTTTTTGGCGCGGTTGAGATCGCGGAAGTAGCGGCTGATCTCCTCAAAACTCCCCCTGGGCAGCGGTCGCTGGGGAGCAGGGGTTGCCGGCACAGGCCGGGGATCCGGCACAATGGGCAGGGTGGGAATGTCCGGGCTGGGGGGCAAGGGTTCGACGGGGATGGGAGTTCCAGAGGGGAAAAGAGGGGTGATCACCTGCGCTTGGGCAGCCCTTCCAGCCAGAAGGGATCCCCACAGGAGAGCCATACCGACGGAGCTGACAGTAGAGACAAGAAAAGTGGGCTTCATGGAGCCATTCCTCGCAAAAGTTCTGGGTTGAGAGACGCTGCAGCTCTTGAATGGGATCCTATCGATTCAGTTCCTTACAACAGCAGAGTCAAAAGCCTCTCCTCTCCTTCCAACCCCGGTCACAGGCTTGGGTCGTTCACGCAACCTCGGCTGCTGTCAGCAATGTCTGCTAGATTTTTGGAGAGGATCCCTGGCCACAGTGGGAGGATCGGGGTTCAGCAGGAGCAGCCATGGAGTTCGTCACCCTCGCAGATGCAGGGCTAAGGTTGAGCCGGGTGGGCCTGGGCACTTGGGCGATGGGCGGCGGCTGGTGGGGCCCTTCCGACCGCCAGGAATCTTACACCACGATTCGCAAAGCCATTGATTTGGGCATAACCACCTTCGACACCGCTCCCATCTACGGACTGGGTGTTTCGGAGGAAGTGCTGGGGCAAGCGATCAAAGACTCAGGTTGCCGCGATCGGGTGGTTCTCGCCACCAAAGCGGGACTGGAGTGGACAAACAACAAAGTGGTGCGCAACTCCAGCCTGCCTCGCTTGGCCCAAGAACTGGAGGATTCTCTGCGCCGCTTGCAAACAGATGTGATCGATCTCTACCAAATTCATTGGCCGGATCCCTTGGAACCGATCGAAGAAACGGCGGCGTTTCTGGGGCAGTTGCTGCAGCAGGGCAAGATCCGCGCCATTGGGGTCAGCAACTTTTCCCCCGAACAGATGGATCGGTTTCGCCGGGTGGCTCCTCTGCACACCGCCCAGCCCCCCTACAACCTGTTCGAGCGGCAGATTGAAGCAGAGGTCTTGCCCTACTGTCGAGAGCATGACTCTAGTCAATAATAAGCTCAACTATACTGAAAATAATGTATAATATGTTCAGTACGGATTACTACCAGTTGATCTTTCTGTTTACTTTCGAGTCTGCCAACATGGTAGCCAAAGCAAAGCAGAAAATTGGTAGTAAGACGACACGGAAACTGCGCTTTGGGTATTCTACTCAAAGCTTTGCGGGATACCGCCATTCTGGTTGGAAACAAACAGAATGCTATCGCTGCATAGTTGAACAGTGATGTTCAGCAGTGTTCAGCGTAAATGTATCAGCACGGCATTCACACTTTGGTGTACAGTCCCCTCTGCCGAGGTCTGCTGAGCGGACGGATGACGCCGCAAACCACCTTCCCCCCAGGGGACATGCGCGCCGGGATCGACCCCAGGTTTGTTGAACCGCGCTACTCCCAGTACCTAAAAGCGACAGAGGCATTGAGCCGGTTTGCTCAGGATCGCTATGGCAAGACCTTGGCCCAGTTGGCGGTGCGCTGGCTGCTGGATCAACCGGGGGTGAGTGTGGCGCTGTGGGGGGCACGCAAACCCCATCATCTGGAGGCAATATCCGGCCTTTGGGGCTGGTCGTTGGATGCGGAAGCGATGCAGACCATCGAGGATATTTTGCAAAGGTATGTTCCCGAGTCCATTCCCCCCAGCTTTATGTCCCCGCCTGCCCGCGCTGCCTAGTTGTTGCTTTCTGTTCCCTTGCCGTTTGCGTTAGCGGTGGGGAGCACTTTGTCGCCGGGATCCCAGTCCTACGATTGAGTTTAGCAAAAAATGGGATGTAGAGCCCTGTCCTACCGCTACATAACTGGCCAGTAGGGCGAGGGGGCTGTTAACCACGGGAGAACAAAGATGGCCATCCCAGATGCATTCGCGTCAGCAGTGCGGAGCACTTTGACCCATAAAGCAGACAGGCCAAGGGATCCGGCTGACCAGAATGGGCCCACAGCGCCTTCTCAGGCGGGATCCCTGATTCTCCAGGTGGGGGGCATGAGTTGTGCCGGCTGCGTCCGCACTGTCGAGCAGGCTCTACTGAGACAGCCGGGGGTGGTCAAGGCCAGCGTTAATCTGGTTACCGAGTCGGCCCTTGTGGAGTTTGCCCCTGGGATCCGGCCCGACCCGCAGCACCTGGCCCAGATTTTGACAGAGGCAGGGTTTCCCAGCCGCTACAGTTCAGAGGGTGAGGCCCTCTCCGGCGGGAGTTCCGTTCGCGTCAGCGGTGCGGAGCACTCTCAAGATCCCTCTTCCCCTCCCGGTGGGTGGGAAGAAGCCTTGGATGTGCCTGCGGATCCCCTCTCTCGGCAGCGACAGCAGACCCGACACCACATTCGCCAAGCGCTCACCGCCGCTTTTTTGCTGCTGATTTCTGCCGCCGGACACTTGAATCTCTTCGCCCGTCTGGGCTTGCCCCTCCTTAATGATGTCTGGCTGCACTGGGGCTTGGCGACCTTGACTTTTGTCGGCCCAGCTCGCGGCATTGTCCTGGATGGTTGGAGAGGGGCGCGGCGGCTGGCCCCCAACATGAACACCTTGGTTACCTTGGGATCCGGATCCGCTTACCTAGCCAGTCTGGTGGGGTTGCTGGCCCCTCAGGTGGGCTGGGAGTGCTTTTTCGACGAGCCCGTCATGATGCTCAGCTTCATCCTGTTGGGACGGGCCTTGGAACAGCACAGCCGCCTGCGGGCGGCCAGCAGCCTGCAATCGCTGGTGAGCTTGTGTCCCAGTTTGGCTCGGCGGGTTCAGCCTGCAGAGAAGGCGGGATCTCTGGCTTCCAGCCCAGAGGGGAACCTGGATCTGGGATCCCAAACCGGAGAATGGTGCCCTGTCGAACAGGTGCGAGTGGGGGATTGGCTCCAAGTGCGGGCCGGCGAACAGATCCCGGTGGATGGAGAAGTCATTGCCGGCCAGGCCACGGTCAACGAGGGGATGCTGACAGGGGAACCCTTGCCGGTGCTGAAACAAGCGGGGGATCCCGTGGTGGCGGGAACGCTGAACCAATCGGGGTTGCTGCTGTGCCGGGCGACGCGCACCGGGAAAGACACCACCTTGGCCCAGGTCATTCGCCTGGTGGAAGAGGCCCAAGCTCGCAAGGCCCCCATCCAACGGATAGCCGACCAGGTGGCGGGCTACTTCACCTATGGGGTGGTCACGCTGGCCATTCTCACCTTTGGGTTCTGGTACTGGATTGGGATCCCACTCTGGGGGAGCGACGGTGCGGAGCACTTTGTCCTGGAGGGGTTCAGCCTGCACGCCCATCTGCATCTGGGTGACCATCCCCCTCACCCCACACCTCTGCTCAGCAGCCTCAAGATGGCCATTGCCGTTTTGGTGGTGGCCTGCCCCTGTGCTTTGGGGTTGGCTACGCCGATGGCCATCCTGGTGGGTACTGGCTTGGGAGCCGAGCGGGGTTTGCTCATCCGAGGGGGAGATGTTCTGGAGAAAGCCCATCGCTTGCAAACGGTGGTCTTCGACAAAACCGGCACCCTCACCCAAGGGGATCCCCACCTGACGGACTGTCTCAGCCTTGACCCCTCCCTGGATCCCAATCGCCTACTCCAACTGGCGGCCACAGTGGAAAGCGGCACTCGCCACCCTCTGGCGCAAGCCATTTTGCAAGCCGCCCGCACCCAGGGTTTGCCGTTGCTCTCCGCCGGCGAGTTTCAAACCCAACCGGGGATAGGAGTCGCCGCCCAAGTGGAAGGGCAGGAAGTGGTGTTGGGATCCCTGGATGGGCTGGCTGCTTTGGGGATCCCGCTGTCCCAGGAGACCCAGGCCCAGGCCGAGGCGCTATTGGCAGCCGGCAAAACAGTGGTGGGCGTGGCTGTAGAGGGATCCCTGGTGGGGCTGCTGGCAGCACAGGATCCCTTGCGGCCTGATGCGCAGGCAACACTGCGACAACTGCAAAAGATGGGCTTGCAGGTGATGCTGCTTACTGGCGATCGGGCTGAGGTGGCCAAGCAGGTAGCCGAAGCTCTGCAAGTGCCCGGGATCCGCGTTATTGCCGAGGTTCACCCGGCAGACAAAGCTCAAGTCATCCGAGATCTGCAGGCCCAGGGTCAGAGGGTGGCCATGGTGGGCGATGGCATCAACGACGCTCCGGCTTTGGCCCAAGCCGATGTGGGCATCGCCCTGCACTCAGCCACTGATGCGGCCTTAGAAACCGCCGATATCATCCTCATGCGCAGCCGCCTCTGGGATGTGGTGGAAGCTATCCGCCTCAGCCGCGCCACCTTCCGCAAGATCCAGCAAAATCTCCTCTGGGCTGTCGGCTACAACCTGGTAGGGATCCCGGTGGCAGCAGGCGTGCTCCTACCCCCCTTTGGCATTGGGCTTAGCCCGGCAATCGCTGGGGGTCTCATGGCCTTGAGTTCCCTCAGTGTAATCCTCAATTCACTCCTCTTGAGGCGAACTTTTGTACCCCGTAGATCTTCGAGTAGCCGCAGCTAAAAAAGTGTTAAAAATTACGAATGACTAAGTATCGATCGTTAAGTCTTCCGAGGTTTTACCGAGCTTCTGACACAATTTCCGCTGCGTCCAAGCCAAAAATTCGGCAACTTCGATTACATTTGATTAAAAAGATTAATCCGCTTTAACTTTTGAGGATTTGGTTGTAAGATTAGGCCGAAACCAAGCTGTAAGCGCATCTTCTGGTTTCTTGCTTAGCAAAGCAAAAACCGTGAAAATACTGAGAAAGCGCATCTTGCAGCGGTGAAGGGAGCAAAAGTATGGCGATGCTTGGAGATCTTCAGGAATTTTCCTTATGCGACCTGTTGCATTTAATGGAAAAGGGTAAGAAAGCAGGGCAATTATCCATCTGGGCACCCAATGGCATTCAGCGGATTTGGTTTTACCAAGGTCGGGTGGTCGCCGCCCTCACCCCTGAAGAAAAGCATCGTTTGGAAAGCCTGCTGACGCGCTTTGGCTTGGTGGACGAGCAGGTGGTCAGCCAGTTGGTCGCTAGGGGCTTGGAGGAGCCTCTGGGGCGTTGCCTGCAGCGGCAAGGGTTGATCTCGCCCGTAGATTTGGCCAAGCTCTTTCGCCATCAACTGCAAACCGGCCTCTACAGCCTCTTCGCCCTCGAATCCGGCCAGTTCAGCTTTTTGCCCAACGTGCCCATGCCCTACCGAGAAATGACCGGCCTGAGCAAGGGCGCCACCGCTGCCGTCCTGGAAGCCCTGCAGCAGCTCAAGCTGGAGCAACGCCCCGAAAAAGACCTGCCCGAACCCGATAGTTGCTTTTGGCGTACCAGCACCGAACTGCCTCTGTTCAAACTTTCTGCGCTGGAGTGGTCGATCTTGGAGCAGGTCTCCCCTTCCCGCAAGCTGGCCGACCTGGCACGGGCATTGGGGGCCGACTTGTTGGAGGTGCGCTATGCCTGCGCCCGTCTGGCGAAGCTGGGGTTGATCAGTCCTTGTGAGGGGCCAGCGGCCAGTCGCTTGGAGCTGTCCAAGTCAGTGGCTGAGGAGGTGAATCCCGAGCCGGTGAGGGAGAGGCTGGGGGCAAGGGTGCCTGGTCTCCAGGATGAGGGCGGCCCCGTCAAGCCTTCTCTGGTCAGTCGATTGGCCACCCTCCTCAAGGGCATGCGCGAAAAGTGAGGTAAACCTAACGGAAAAAAACAATCTTCTGGCTTTGTAAAGAACTTGGAAGGGTCTATAACTTTTCTCTAACTTCCGCTCACAGAGAAAGCAAAAATAGGAGTTCTATCTTACGAAGCGACATGATCCAACACAAAGCAGAAACAAAGGAAACTAGAACTCTTCTGTGAAGGGCTTCCGAGTGCTGCCTAATTGTATTCCTTGATAGATTTTCCCGGATAGTAAGTGTAACTGCTGGCGCGCAGAGTATCGAGCTACAAAAAACACGGTCGTAGATACACGGTTGTTGACCGAGAGTCCATGTACAAGAATAGGGATGTCTAAAAAGTCACTGAAGCATTGATTTTTCGCCCATTCCATCGAAGTGGAGGTTCAAAAAATTCTTATGGCTATAGTTGGAGACCTCCAAGAATTTTCCTTGCCTGATTTGTTGCAACTGATCGAGAGGGGCAGCAAAACAGGACAGCTCTGTATTTGGGCGCCCAGAGGTATCTACAGGATCTGGTTTTACCAAGGTCGGGTCATTGCTGCCCTACCACCTCAGGAAGAACACCGCCTGGAGAGCTTGCTGGCCCATTCCGGCTTGGTGAGCGAGCGGGTGGTCGAGAAGCTGGCTTCCTTTTGCGGCTCGGAAGAGCCTCTGGGGCGTTGCTTGCAGCGGCAAGGGTTGATTACCCCAGCAGCCCTGGCCAAGCTGTTCCGCCATCAACTGCAAACCGGCCTCTACAGCCTCTTCGCCCTCGAATCCGGCCAGTTCAGCTTCCTGCCCAACGTGCCCATGCCCTACCGAGAAATGACTGGCCTCAGCAAAGGCGCCACCGCTGCTGTCCTGGAAGCCCTGCAGCAGCTCAAGCTGGAGCAACGCCCCGAAAAAGACCTGCCCGAACCCGATAGTTGCTTTTGGCGTACCAGCACCGAACTGCCTCTGTTCAAACTTTCTGCGCTGGAGTGGGGGATCCTGGAGCAGGTGTCGCCTTCCCGCAAGCTGACAGCTTTGGCTCAAGCACTGGGGGCAGACCTGCTGGAGGTGCGCTATGCCTGTGCCCGTCTGGCGAAGCTGGGGTTGATCAGCCCTTGTGAGGGGCCAACGGTTCTGGCTCGGTCTGGTCACTGCGAGCTGTCCAAGTCGATTGCTGAGGAGGTGAATCCCGAGCCGGTGAGGGAGAGGCTGGGGGCAAGGGTGCCCGGTTTTCAGGATGAGGGCGGCCCCGTCAAGCCTTCTCTGGTCAGTCGATTGGCCACCCTCCTCAAGGGCATTCGCGAAAAATAAAAGCATAGGGATATTTGCAGTCATGTTTTCGGTTTTCGGGTAGAAACATTAGAAATAGGGAATCAGCAGGGAGATATAGGATGGCTAATCTGTCCTCTTTGCAAGCGATCCTCCAGAGCTATGTTGCCAATACGCCAGAAGTCCAGGGAGCAGCAGTGGTCACCCCTGACGGGTTACCTTTGGCTTCCACACTGCCTGTGGGTATGGATGAAGAGAGAACCTCTGCTATGTCGGCTGCCATGCTTTCTTTGGGCGAACGGATTGGGAGAGAGCTAGGGCGCGGAGCCATAGAGAGAGTTTTTGTACAGGGGGAAAAAGGATACGGGGTTTTAACCAGTTGTGGCCCCGATGCCGTCTTGCTGACAATTGCCAGCCATGAAGTCAAGCAAGGCTTGCTCTTTTTGGAAATTAAGCGAGTCGCGGCAAGCATTGCAGAGGCAATGAAGTAAGAAAATCAAATGTGGAGGCTAAGTTTTTGATTCTGTCCTGACGTTGAGGGAAGTATGGCCATTAAACCTTCTGAGCTGCTCCAAGTCCTGATCTCACGCACGCAATTCACAGATGATGACAAGAAAGTTTTGCAGCAAAGTGCTGACTGGGGCGGCAGTATCGCGGCGGAAATGTCAGACGCCTTTTACGGCTATCTGGATCGCGATGCCGAAATGGCGGCAGTGATAGCCAAGCACAACCGGCAGCGGCTGGGCCAAACCTTTGCCGACTGGTTCAAGGAAATGTTTACGGGCATGGATAACTGGGGGCCACAATACGCTGAGCGGCGCTGGAAGATTGGCATAGTTCATGTGCGCGTTGGGATCGGCCCTCAACATGTTGTGCCTGCTATGGCCACAGTTGTGCAGGAGGTCAGTCGGCGGTTGGTGAAAGAAGGCAAGCCTGAGCAGTTGCGCACCAGCTTGAGCAAGGTCTGTATGATTGACCTCTCCTTTATTGAGCAAGCCTACCTTGAGGTGGCCTACAATGCAGTGCAACAGGAAACAGGCATGAGCGAGGCTTTATTCAAACGGTTAATTGCCAATGGTGCCAACAGTTTAATTTGAGTTGTTTGAGTTAGAGTGGGCTCTTGCTTACTCTACTTGCTTAATTTCTCTACCTTCTTGGGCTGAGGTGCTTGAGTTTCTGGGATCCCTCTGGAGCAGAGCTGGCGTTGGTATCTTTTTTAGATTATCTTAGAAGCAACCTGGAGATAGCTTTACCTCCCGTGCGGCACATCGGTGCACTCCCCCGAGTTTTATTCAGCTTTGTCGCTAGAGCTTAGTCTGAGGCCAGTTTATGGGAAATATCTTGCGAATTGTTGTAACAGGGCCGGTGGGAGCTGGAAAGTCTACCTTTATTCGCACGATTAGCGAGATTGAGGTAGTAGACACCGATTGCAAAGCAACGGACGAGGTGGCAGAGCTGAAGAAAACCACGACGGTAAGCATGGACTTCGGCCGCTTGAGAATTGGAGAGGAGGAAGAAGAGATGTGGCTGCATCTCTACGGAACTCCAGGCCAGTCTCGCTTTAACTTTATGTGGGATATTTTAATTAAGCGCGCCCACGGCTATGTTCTTCTGGTGCCTGCGCACTTGCCGGGCCAATTTCGCAACGCCCAAGCTATTCAATCTTTTATGAAAGCCAGGACAAGTGCCCCCTGCGTGATTGGGATCACCCACGTCGATCAACCCAATGCCTGGGATCCAGAAGACATTTTGTTAATTTTGGGGAATCAGGACGGTTCAGTTCCGCACACTACTTTGAATGCCCAGGAGCCGGCTTCTGTTGCCAACACGTTGCTTCTGTTGGTTGAGCAAATGATGCCCCAGGTGGTTGTTTGAACAGATTTTCAGGTATCCGCCGGTCTAGAACTTCAGCAACATTGGCCCTAGCCAAGACAGGCGTATCTTTTGCGTGACAGGGATCCCTCCCGTGAAGCCGGAAAAGGGGAGACTGGATTCTGTGGAGATTCGCCGGATAATAAAATGTCCTGAGTGCTCTTTCTGGCCAGCCATTGAACCAAGGGGATCCCTGCTGTGTTGCTTCTTGACTGCTCTCCCCTGACCCTTTCCCCAGAGGAAGCGCGGGAGAAACTGTTGTATCTCCTCGCCCAACTGGCTTACCGAGAAGGCTCCTTTACCCTCACTTCTGGACAGAAGAGCCCCTACTACATCAACTGCAAACCGGTTACCCTTCACCCCCAAGGAGCTTATTGGGTGGGATCCCTGCTACACCGGCTGTTGCCTCCCGAAACCGAAGCAGTGGCCGGGATGACGCTGGGAGCGGATCCCTTGGTGACGGCGGTGAGTTTGGCCTCTCTGCATGCTGAACCCGCCAACCTACCCGCCTTGATCGTGCGCAAAGAGCCCAAGGGGCACGGCACGCAAGCCTGGATCGAGGGGCCGGAGTTGCCGGCAGGCAGTCGGGTGTGGATCCTGGAAGATGTGGTGACCACCGGCAGTTCTGCTTTGAAGGCTGTCGAACGGGTGCGGGCAGCCGGCTACCGGGCGGAAGGGATCCTTGCTTTGGTGGATCGGCTGGAAGGGGCAGAAGACCGCTGCCGAGAAGCAGGGATCGCCTTTCGTCGCCTATTCACCCTTCCAGAAGTGCAGGCTTGCCATCGGGCCTTGACCTCAGGAAAATCAAAGGACTAGCCTGCCCCCTTGGTGAGCATCAAAGCTTTGAAGAGCGGACATGCTGCCCCCTGCCTACTCAGCTCTGCCCAGCCGAAATCTGCCGAGCCTACCGCATCGGGCGCGGGTGGCTGTGTACGTGGTGATGAACATCGAGCACTTCACCTTTGGCAAGCTGGGCACGGCCATTCAACCCCATCTCACCAGCTCCCCTGAGATCGCCAACTATGGCTGGCGGGACTATGGCAATCGGGTGGGCATTTGGCGCTTGTTTGAACTGTTCGCGGAGCTGGGGATCCCGGTGACGGCGGCCTTGAATGCGGAAATGGTGGATCTTTACCCCCCCATCATCGAAGGAATCCGCCAATACGGCTGGTCGGTGCTGGCCCACGGCTGGAACAACTCCACCGGCCACAGCGGCCTGGCCCGTGACGTCGAACAGGAGCTCATTGAGCGCAGTTTGTCCCTTTTGGAGAAGGTGTCGGGATCCCGCCCTTGGGGCTGGCTGACGCCGGGGTTTTCCGTTAGCGAGAACACCTTTGACCTGCTCAAGGCTGCCGGGATCCGCTACACCACCGACTGGGTAAACGACGACCAACCCTACTGGTTCCCAACTGCCGCCGGCCCCCTTTTGGGGATCCCTTACACTCTAGAGGCCAACGACATCAGCCTCTGTCTCAGCGCCCGCCTGCCGGCAGAAGCCTTTGCCCAAGCCCTCATCGACCAGTTTGATCAACTCTGGCAGGATGGGGAGCGCTCCCCTCGCATCATGGCCATCGGCCTGCACCCCTTTATTGTCGGGCAGCCTCTGCGGATGGGATCCCTGAAAAAAGCCTTGCAGCACATCCAATCTCGCCCTCAGACTTGGCTCACCACCGGTGATGGCCTCTACGACTGGTATGCCCAAGCCTGCCCTGCTCCTGAGACGCCCTGACGGGATCCCCTGGCCAGAGGGAAAAGCGCGTCTTGGCCTTGGATCCTGCTCATTTTTTAACTTTGTTCTAATTTTGTCTTGTCTGGAGCTGTCCACCGTGGCTCCAGAAGTGACAGCATAGGCGGTGAAACCACCTAGGGCAAAAGGGCTTGGCCATGCGCATGGGCAGACTCAGTGGGATCCTCCTGCACCCCACCTCGCTACCGGGGCCATTTGGTATCGGCGATCTGGGGCCATCGGCTTATCGCTTTGTGGACTTTCTGGTGGAGAGCGGCCAACGCCTCTGGCAGGTTCTTCCTCTTGGGCCGACCGGCTGGGGCAACTCCCCCTACATGAGCTTTTCCTCCATTGCCGGCAACCCGCTTCTCATCAGCCCGGAGCTATTGGTGGGGGCCGGTTGGCTGGATCCCAACAGTTGGCAGGATCTGCCCCAATGGCCAACGATCCAAGCCGGGTCTGCCGAGCGGGTGGACTACGAAACCGTGATCCCCTTCAAGCTGGGCCTGCTGCACCGCGCCTGGGCAACCTTCAAAGAAAAAGCGTCCGCCGCCGACTGGGAAGCCTTCCAAGCCTATTGTGCTGCCGAAGCCGATTGGTTGCCCGACTATGCCCTGTTCATGACCCTCAAGGATGTGTACGGCGAGCAAGAGTGGAACCAATGGGATCCGGCCTTGGTGCGACGGGATCCGCCGGCTTTGCAAGAGGCTCGCGATCGCTATGCCGATGCCATTACCGAGCAGATGTTTTGGCAGTATCTGTTTGCCCAGCAGTGGGGATCCCTAAGGGAGTATGCTCATCGGCATCAAGTGCGGCTCATTGGGGATGTGCCCATCTACGTTGCCCCCAACAGTGCCGACGTGTGGGCCAACCGGGAGCTGTTTCACCTGGATGAACGGGGACAGCCCTTGCAGGTAGCCGGTGTGCCGCCCGACTATTTCAGCCCCACCGGGCAGCGCTGGGGCAACCCCCTCTACAACTGGGAAGTGCTCAAGGCCCGTGGCTACGACTGGTGGATCAAACGCATGCAGGCCATTCTCAAGCAAGTGGATTGTGTGCGCATCGACCACTTTCGCGGCTTCGAGAGCTACTGGGCCATTCCGGGCGATGCGGAAACGGCTGTGGAAGGGGAGTGGCAAAAAGGGCCGGGAGCAGATTTCTTTCAGGCCCTGGCCGACAAGCTGGGGGAAATCCCGGTGATTGCCGAAGATCTGGGAGACATCACGCCCGAGGTGTTGCAACTGCGGGATCAATTCGGCCTGCTCGGCATGAAGGTGCTGCTGTTTGCTTTTGGTTCCGGGCCGGATAACCCCTATTTGCCCCATGCCTACGAGCGTAACTTTGTCGTTTACACCGGCACCCACGACAACAATACGGTGGTGGGCTGGTTTCATGACCCGGAGCGCTCGGAGTGGGAAAAACAAAACCTGCTGCGCTATTTGGGCTGCCAGGGATCCGGGGGCATCCATTGGGATCTGATCCGCTTGGCCCTTTCTTCCGTAGCCGACCTGGCCATCATTCCCCTGCAGGATGTGATGGGGCTGGGGGCAGAGGCGCGCATGAACTTCCCCGGCACCACCGAGAACAACTGGGCCTGGCGCTACCGCGAGGACATGCTGCGGCAGGACATGATCCAGCGGCTGGCCGAGATGAGCGTGACCTATGGGCGCATCTCTCCTCAAGAGTTGGAGCAACGGCGAGCAGCCCTAGCCCAAGAACGGGCGGCAGGGTCTTCTCAAGCTGCCCCCAGCCTCGTCTAATGCTGGATCCCGCCCATCAGCAGCCCGATCCGCTCTTCGGTGGCCTCTTCAGGCCTGAGTTCTCCTACCAGGCGGCCCTCATGGATCACCAAAATGCGATCCGACAAGCTGATCACCTCATTCAAATCCGCCGATACCAGCAGCACCCCCATGCCCTGATCCCGTGCCTGCAGGATGCGGCGATGAATGGCCTCGATGGCCCCCACATCCACCCCCCGCGTCGGCTGGGCAGCCACCAGCACCTTGGATCCACAGGAAAGCTCCCGTCCCACAACGATCTTCTGGGCATTGCCCCCAGAATAGCGGCGGGCCGTCAGGGAAATGCTGCGGGGGCGAACGTCGAAGCTCTCCACCACCTGGCGGGCATGTTGGTCAATGGCCTCTTCCCGAAAAAATCCCAACCAGCCGGTATACGGCTTTTGATGGTGATCCCCCAGGATCAGGTTGTCGCGGGTGGGGAAATCCAGCACCAAACCTCTCACATTGCGATCTTCGGGGATATGACTCAGACCCCAGCAACGCACCTGTCGGGCCGAAGCAGACAGGGATCCGGCTCCATAGCGAATTTGGCCGCGGTAGCTTCTCAAGCCGGTGATCGCCTCCACCAATTCCGTTTGGCCGTTTCCCTCCACACCGGCAAGGCCCACAATCTCGCCGGCACGTACCTGGAAGCTCGCCCCCGCCACCGCCGGCTTCCGCCCCGGTATATCCACCCACAGATCTCGCACATCCAGCAACACCTCCCCAGGGGTAGCGGCCTTTTTTTCAACGGTCAGACTGACTTCCCGCCCCACCATCAGCCGCGCCAGTTCCTGGGCATCGGTTTGGGCAGTGGGCAACGTCGCCACCACCTTGCCATCCCGAATGACGGTGACGCGGTCGGCCAGTTGCATTACCTCCTTCAGCTTGTGGCTGATGAAAATGACAGCTCCCCCCCGCCGGGCAAAGCGGCGCAAAAACGCAAACAGCTCGCCTGCCTCCTGCGGAGTCAACACTGCCGTCGGCTCATCCAAAATCAAGATGCGGGCCTTGCGGTAGAGCATTTTCAAGATCTCCACCCGCTGCTGTAGGCCTACCGGCAGATCCTCCACTCTGGCGTCGGGATCCAGATGGAAGCCCATCTCGGCAATCAACTGAGCCACCTCAGCCCTGGCCCGACGGAAATCGACCTGAAAAAGATGGCCGGGTTCGGCCCCAAGAACCACGTTTTCCGTAACCGTCAAGGGATCCACCAACATAAAGTGTTGATGCACCATCCCAATTCCCAACCGAATGGCATCGGCGGGACTGTGAATTTTGGCCAGTTGCCCATCCACTTGAATGGATCCCTCGTCCGGGCTGACCAACCCATAGACGATCTTCATCAGGGTAGACTTGCCCGCCCCGTTCTCCCCCATCAGCGCCAGAATCTCTCCCCAACGCACCTCCAGATCGATGTGGTCGTTGGCCAACACCAGAGGATAACGCTTGGTGATCCCCTGTAAACGAAGGGCGATATCGCTGCGATGGGATCCCTCTGCCAAGGAAGGATCAGGCCCACTCATAAGGTGCTTCTTGAACGCCTTTTCCAGCATAGGTTGTGAACTGCCATGCCAGAGGAAAGCATTTCTGGGGGTATTGTGAGAGTCTCTCTTTTTCTAAGCACTATGGTCATTTCGATTCAAACTGGGACACTGCACCCACACCTAAAACGTTGGTCACGTCGTTACGTCGTCGCATCGTCGCGTCAGCGTTGCGGTTCCCGTCAGGGTGCCGTAGGCATAGCAATAGCGCTGCGGAGCAATAATGCACGGGGCCAGAAGGCTTTTTTCAATAGCCCAGGCGTCTTACCCTAGCCTGAAACAACTATGTCTGATAACTAATGGTGCAACATCCAAGGTCGCCCACAGGATTGGGAGCGATATTTTGGCGAGTTTGGATCAGAATTTGAGTGCTGTTCACGCTTGATCAGTTTGGGTTCTCTTCCCCCCTTTGAAATAGGCAAAGAGCTGGAAAGCTGAACCATGGGAACTGAAATGAGACGTTTCCCTTCCTGATTGCAAGAAGGACAATAGGCCGGATCTCGATATTGAGATAAGGGCCGCCATACCTCAAACTCCCCACAGGTTTGACACTTAAACTCATACAGCGGCATCTTCCTATTCCACCCCCTTGAACGAGGCATCGGATAACATTCACCTAGGGAGAATATCTATGTCGAAGATTTGCGTAGGAACAGCCACAGTACAGCAAGCATTGGGAATATCGACGATCCCACTCACTCTGCCCTCCACCGGTGCAGAACTGAGCAGCAGATAAGCTTGTTCTCCCGTAAAGCCGAATTTTTTCAGATATTCGATGGCATTTAAGCAGGCGCGTCGATAGGCAATGTGAACATCCATATAATGCTGCTTACCTGTAAGCTCGTCCACAGAAATGCCCTCAAACACAAGGTATTCCGAGTAACGTGGCTCAACAGGGCCGGGCTTAAAAATGGGGTTAACCAATCCGTACTTCTCAACACCACCCTTGATTAGATCGACGTGGAGATCGATGTAGCCCGACATCTCAATAGCGCCACAAAAAGAGATCTCCCCATCCCCTTGCGAGAAGTGAATATCTCCCATCGACAGCTTGGCACCCTCCACGTAAACCGGGAAGTAGATCCGTGTTCCTTTAGACAGGTTTTTAATATCGCAATTACCGCCGTGCTCTCGCGGGGGCACCGTCCGAGCCGCTTCAGCAGCAACCCGCTCATACTCTGACTTGGGCAAAGTTCCCAAAATTGCGTTCTTGGGATTGGGCAAGGCGGCCAGCACAGGCTGATTGCCGGATAGCCCCGCGCCGTAAGTGCGCAAATCGGGAGCCGAAGCGACCAGCTCAGCTTCCCGCTTATTCCAAGCCGCCAGCAACTCGTGAGATGGGGCACAGCCAATGAGGCCGGGGTGAATGATGCCGGCAAAGCGCACATGGGGAATGTGTCTGGAAGTGG
This sequence comes from Thermostichus sp. MS-CIW-36, assembly GCF_054059035.1. Classification (NCBI taxonomy): domain Bacteria; kingdom Bacillati; phylum Cyanobacteriota; class Cyanophyceae; order Thermostichales; family Thermostichaceae; genus Thermostichus; species Thermostichus sp. MS-CIW-36. The sequence continues at coordinate 71,689 of NZ_JBSSBR010000001.1, read as the reverse complement.
TGTAAATGCCTTGAAAATCCCAGATGGCTTTGGCCGCGTTGGGAAAATGATCGGTGAGGAATCCCCCTCCATTTTCTTTGGCAAAAATACCTGTAAACCCCCACTCGTCTCCCGGCAGTGGCCCAATGTCTAACAGATCGACAACCAGGATATCTCCAGGCTGGGCGCCGTTAACCCAAATAGGCCCACTCAAAACATGGACAACGCTTAGGTCAACCTGCTCAATGTCGGAAGGATCATCGTTGTTTTTGATTTGCCCATCCGTCCAGTCTTTACACTCAATTCGGAATACCTCGCCAGGGTTTACAGAAACCACAGCGGGAATATCAGGATGCCAGCGGTTGTGACCCGGTAGATCCTGTTGATCCATTGGCTTAGTCAGGTCAACTTTAAACAGCGTTTTGGGCATGGGATCCTATCCTTGAGTCATCACTCTGCGGTCAGACTTTGAATGCACAAAAGCCTATCTCCAATAGAGAAGCTAATACTGTAGTAAAAGCTACAATTCATAGTGCTGTTATCTACAATCGCAGAGCGGGAGATGAGGAGCTTAGATCGACAGGCTATTTCACTGCAATTCAAAGTAACTATCAATCAATTCACCAAAGTAACGGCCAATCCATTCGGCGACAGATCGATTTAGCCGTCAGCTCCTAAAGCGTTGCAGGATCCTCTCCAGAAAATCCCTAGAGAACATGGTGGGTTGTCGGCCAAATCCTGATTTTTCAATTAGCCCCCTTGGCTTCCCTTGAGAAAGGGAAACTCAAGCTCTTTCTTGAGCTCCAAGTTCTGAAAACCCAATTGCCGCAAGCCGGGGATCCCGAATGCTCGGGCTAGTCAAGTGCCTGTAGCTGGGCTAGGAAATCTGCCACCGTCAGGGATCCCAGCTCCTGTCCATGGCGCTGGCGCACGCTCACCGTTCCTGCCGCTTGTTCCTGTTCCCCCACGATCAACATAAAAGGGATCCGGGCCTTCTCGGCATTGCGGATTTTTTTGGGCAAACGATCGCTGTCGGCATCGATGTGGACGCGGATCCCCTGCTCTCGCAGCTGATCCCGCACCTGGGTGGCGTAGCCCAGATACTGATCGGAAACGGGCAAAATGCGCACCTGTTCCGGGGCCAGCCAGAAGGGAAAATCCCCAGCGTATTCTTCGATGAGGATCCCAATCAGCCGCTCCAGCGAGCCAAAGGGAGCGCGGTGGATCATCACCGGGCGTTGCCGGGATCCGTCCTCAGCTACGTATTGCAGATCAAAGCGCTGTGGGTTTTGGTAGTCCACCTGAACCGTGCCCAGTTGCCACTCCCGATCCAGGGCGTCGCGGAAAATAAAATCCAGCTTTGGCCCATAGAAGGCTGCTTCGCCGATCCCTTCAAAGTGGGGCATCGACAACTTCTCCACAGCGCGACGGATGGCATTCTCGGCCCTGTCCCAGTCCTCAGGGGATCCCAGATATTTGTCCGACTTGGGATCGCGGAAGCTGAGGCGGGCGCGAAAATCCTTGAGCTTGAGCTTATCGAAAACCACCAAAATGAGATCGACAACCTTGAGAAACTCCTCCTCCAATTGATCGGGCCGGACAAACAGGTGGGCATCGTCCACCGTGAAGCCACGCACTCGCGTCAGACCTCCCAATTCCCCCGATTGCTCATAGCGATAGACGGTGCCGAATTCGGCATATCGTAGGGGCAAATCGCGGTAGGATCGCAGCTCGGATTTGTAGATTTGGATGTGAAAAGGACAATTCATCGGCTTCATGACAAAGCCCTGTTCGGCTGCGCGATCCTGCTCATTCTCCGCCATCATGGGGAACATATCTTCCCGGTACTTTTGCCAGTGGCCGGAGATCTTGAACAAGTCCACACGGGCAATATGAGGGGTAACCACCGGCAGGTAGCCCCGCTTGAGCTGCTCCTGCTTGAGAAAATCCTCCAGCACCCAGCGTAGGGTAGTTCCTTTCGGAGTCCAAAGGGGCAAGCCCGGACCCACTTCATCGGAAAACAGGAAGAGACCCAGTTCTTTGCCCAGCTTGCGGTGATCCCGCCGTTTGGCCTCCTCCAGCCGCCGCTTGTATTCCTTCAGCTCCTCTGGAGTTTCCCAGGCGGTACCGTAGATGCGTTGGAGCTGCGGCTTGGTCTCGTCCCCCCGCCAATAGGCGCCGGCCACGCTGAGCAGATCGAAAGCTTTGGGGTTGAGCTCTTGGGTGTTTTCCACGTGGGGACCGGCACAGAGATCCCACCATTCATTCCCCAAGTGGTAAATGCTGATGACCTCCCCTTCGGGAATGCTGTCTAAGATCTCCAGCTTGTAGGGTTCTCCGAGGGCTTCGATGCGGCGCTTGGCCTCTTCACGGCTCACCTCCTCGCGGATCACCGGCAAACCTTTTTTGATGATTGCCTGCATCTCTTTTTTGATGCGATCCAGATCTTCCGGCGTGAAGGGCTCGGGATGGTCAAAATCGTAGTAGAAGCCGTAGTCGGTTGTGGGGCCGATGGTCACCTGGGCCTTGGGAAACAGCTTTTGCACCGCCATAGCCAGGACATGGGAAGTGGTGTGGCGGATGCGCTCCAGTTTGGGAGACTCGTGAGTGCGCAGCAGTTTGAGGGTGCTGTTGGCCTTCTGAGGTGATTCGGCTGGCTGAGACATCGGAACCTGCTTCGACAACAAAGAAAGAACAGTGAAGAAATGGATATCCGTGTCCCTATCTTAGGCTGGGGCGAGAACGGCAGGGATCCCCAGCTAATCAATTCCCCTGTTTGCCGAGTCAACCGCGAACCTCACCTCACGACTCGGCCCGGAACAAGGGGGGAAAGTACACAGTATCCTAAAGGGGTTGACCCCCTTACCCGAGCCATGATCTCTTCGCCCACCAACTTCACGGAACGCTCTGTCACCTCTGCTTCCCCAGTTTCCGAAACCAGCCCGGCTTCTCGTTCTGAATCTTGGGCGGCCCCCGTTCTGGCGGCCATCGATGTGGGCAGCAACTCTCTCCACATGGTGGTGGTGCGCATCAATCCCCGTATCCCCAGCTTCACCATCATCTCCCGCGAAAAAGCCACCGTGCGGCTGGGGGAATACTGCAACCAGACGGGCGCCCTCACGCCTGCAGCCATGGAGCGGGCCCGGACGGCTCTGGAGCGGTTTTGCCGCATTGCTGAGAGCTTTCAGGTGCAGGATATTGTTGCCGTGGCTACCAGTGCTGTGCGCGAGGCCCCCAATGGGCTGGAGTTTTTGAAGCGGATTGAACGGGAGCTGGGCCTGCGGGTGGAGTTAATCTCGGGGCAGGAAGAGGCCCGCCGCATCTACCTGGGGGTGCTCTCGGCGATGGAGTTCCACAACCGGCTGCACGCGGTGGTGGATATTGGTGGCGGCTCCACCGAGCTGATTTTGGGCAATGGCCAAGAGCCGGAGTTTCTGCGCAGCGTCAAGGTAGGGGCAGTGCGTCTGACCCAGGCTTTTTTGCACCACGACCCGCCCACTTCTGCCGAACTGCAAGCCCTGCGCCAGCACATCCGCGGCATGCTGGAATCCCCCATCGAGCAGATGAAGCGGATCCTTGCCTCTTCACAACAACAGGGATCCCTGCCTTTGGTGGGCACCTCTGGCACCGTCGAGTGCCTGGCCCAGTTGGATGCCCGCCGTCGGTTGGGCGCTCTCCCCCATCGCCTGCAGGGGTATGAGTTCAGCCTGGAAGCCCTGCGCGGCTACATCAAAGAGCTGCGCTCCCTCACGGTGGCCGAACGGCAAAAGCTGCCCGGCCTGGGGGAAAGGCGGGGGGAGATCATCCTAGCCGGGGCGGTCATCTTGGAAGAAGTGATGACCCTGCTGGGGGTGGAGCGGATCCAGTTTTGCGAACGGGCTCTGCGGGAAGGGCTGATCGTGGACTGGATGATCGGCCAAGGGCTGATTGAGGATCGGCTGCGCTACCACAGCTCGGTGCGGCGGCGCAGTGTGCTCAAGCTGGCGGAAAAATATCAGGTGGAGCTGCCCTATGCCGAACGGGTGGCCGAATTTGCCCTCAGCCTTTTCGATCAAACCCGCGGCATCCTGCATGGCTGGGGATCCCGGGAGCGGGCTCTTCTCTGGGCGGCGGCCATGCTGCACAACTGCGGCCACTTCATCAGCCATGCCGCCCACCACAAGCACTCCTACTACCTGATCCGCCATGGAGAACTCTTGGGCTTCAACGAAGAAGAGGTGGAGGTGATCGCCAACTTGGCCCGCTACCACCGCAAGTCGCCCCCCAAGAAGAAGCACGAGAACTTCCAGCGCCTCAGCGACGAGCGGGATCGCCAAGTGGTGCTGGAACTGAGCCCCCTGCTGCGCATAGCCTGTGCTTTGGATCGCCGCCGCCTGCAGGCCATTCAAGCCCTGCACTGCCGTTTTCAGCTCCTGGGAGAAGGCCCCCGCCGCATGGAGTTGATTTTGGATCCCAGGCATCCCAATGATGACTGCGCCTTGGAGCTGTGGAGCTTGAACGAGAAGAAAAAAGTCTTCGAACAGCAGTTCAAGCTGCAGGTGATCCCCAAATTGTCCACTCAGATCGAGCGCAGCTCAAATCCTTTTGAGGCAGCAGTTTAGCCCCTGCCCGCAGGAGGTTTCTGGTGGGCACCTGGCAACGGTAGAATGTTTGACGATGAAGCTGTGGTTGTGGGCGGCTCTCTCGCCACTGAGTGCTGAGCAAAACGGAGTTGTTGAGATGGCCAAGTTGTTGTTGGGGGATCAAGCCTTTGAGGTCGAGCTGCTGACGGATGTGCCCACCAATTGGCCGGGAATTAAAGTCATGTCTAAGGGGGCCAAGCTGGACATTCCAGCGGGAACTGTGGTGAAGGTGGAGTCCGAGGATGACCACGCGACCGGGTCCTACAAAGTGGTCTATCGTCTGGCCCCCGCCTATCCCCGCAGTTGGAGGCTACTCCTGGAGCGGGAGAGCGTCGCCACGGCGCCTCAGGTGGCATCGGCTCCAGAACCAGAGGTTGCTCAGGCCAGCAGCTCAGAAGGAGGGCTGCCCAATAGCGATAAAATCTTCGCCATCAAGGTATCCGGCCTCGTGGGAGGAGGTGTGCGCAGAAGCGTTGTCGAGTACAAAGTGCCCTTCAGCCGCCTTTCCCAAGAAGTGAAGCGGATTACCCAAATGGGAGGCAAGATCGTCAGCATTGCCGAGTCCAATCTGCTAAGCACCCTTGAGTAGCGGGCGGCTTCCTGGGAGGTTCTGGGTTCTTTCAGGCCACCCGTCCGGGCCGTTTTGGTTCAAACAATTTCAACGAGGGATCCCTGTAGAAAGCATGCGGCGATTTCTCCCCTATCCCCAACCTGAGGATGGGGTGGTAGGCTGGCGTTGGTTTTGCCGTTGCCTGGAAGGCTGCCTTTTCCTGCTGTCCTGGGGGTGGGCTTTGGGTAGGAAAAGGCGTTCCGGCGAGGGCTGAGCTTTTGCAATTGGGAGTGGGGAGTGAGGTCATGACATCTCGACGACATCCAACGCGCTTGGGAGGGTCGATACCCCAAGGCTACTCAGGCTCTGGGTCAACAAAGGGATCCCAGCCGTACCCCTCGCCCACTCCACGACAAAGCTTTTCCTCTTCCTCTCGACGTCCGCTGGCCAAGTCTCGACCGAGGTTACTCCCCTTCTTAAGCTTGCTGGTGATCCTGCTGGGATTTGGGGCTGGGGCCCTGGTGGCCTGGGCAACTGCTCATCCCGATTGGGTCAGCCGCTTGCCAGGGCTATCGCCGCCTGTAGCCGAGATACCCGCTCCCCGCGCCCACGCTAAAGCGGCTCAACAGCGCTTGCCCATCTCCTTAGAGACCCAACTGGAGCGGGATCCCTTTGCTTTGGATCCCTTGGCCAGCCTTTCTTATGTGCCCGCCATCATGTATCACGATGTGGTGGCTGGCCGCAAGCAGGTCTGGTTCGACACTACGGCGGCGGAGCTGCGGCAACACTTTGAGGCCATTAAGCAGGCGGGGTTGACCCCCATCCACATCGACCAACTGTACAAACACCTGCGGGACGGGGATCCCTTGCCCGAAAAAGCCATTTTGCTCACTTTTGACGACGCTTACCTGGGCCTGTACGAAAACGCCTACCCCCTTCTCAAGGAGTACAACTACCCCGCCGCCTATTTTGTGCAAACCGGGTTTGTCGGCGTGCCCACCAGCAAGGATCACTTCACCTGGGATCAGATGCGGGAGATGGATGCCAGCGGGCTGATCGACTTTGCCGCCCACACCGTCACCCATCCCCCTGACCTGCGGGTGCTAGACGATGCCCGTCTGCGGCGGGAAGTGTTCGACTGCAAGACCAAGCTGGAGCAGGAGCTGGGCCACCCCATCCACTACTTTGCCTATCCCGAAGGCAACCGGGACGAGCAGGTGAAGCAATACCTGGCCGATGCCGGTTACCGGATGTCTTTTACGATGGATCCCGGTTTTACAGGACAATCGCCCAACCTGCTGGAGGTGCGGCGCTTTAACCAGTTTCGCCTCACCGAGGCCATTCTTGGCGCCCGCACCTTTAGCCTCAGCCGCAGCCTCGACTACTGGCTGGATGTGACGCAGCCTCTGGCTCTGACCGACGAGATCATTGACGGGGTGCGGGTGCTCACCATCCGCGGCGGACGGGCAGCCACAGTGCACGCAGAACGGCGCTACGAAGTCAGGACGTTGGTCCAGCGCTACCAGGCCGATGCTGGCATTAACGGCAGCTTCTTCTCCATCCCCTGGATCAACTCCGCCAGCAACGTCATGGTGGGGCCGGTGATGGCTGCCAACCACAAGACCTTCATCCCCGGTCGCCCCGAAGATGACAAGGTGGTGCGCGGTCGCCCCTTGGTGCTGCTGGGCAGGGATCGCATCCGCTTTGTGCCCTTTGATCCCGACACCATGACTCACTTGGAGAACATCCGCCAGTTGATGCCGGATGTCACAGATCTGTTTGTGGCCGGTCTGTGGCTGGTCAAGGATGGTCATGCCCTCTCTCCGGCGGAGATCAACTCGTTCCGCCTTGCCAGCGCTGCTGAGTTTCGCCCCAGAGCTTTCTTTGGTGTGGATGACCAGGAGCGGGTGGTGATCGGAGTTACCAAAACCCACGTCAACGCCGCCATCCTGGCCAGTCTGCTGCCCAAAACCGGGATCCGGGAAGCCGTGCTGCTGGACTCTGGCTTTAGCACCTCCCTGGTCTACCAAGGGGAGATCCTCGCCACCGGCCATGCCGGTCCCAACCAGCCTAGCCGTCCTGTGCCCCATGCCATCTTGCTCTACGACATGAACCGCCTCTGGGCCAGGGATCCCCTTCCCGAGGCCAAGGCTGGCTCTGAGGGAGATCGGCTGGAGGGGCTGGTGCAACTTTTGCCCGGCAGCGAGCAAGAGGCGGCCAAAGCCCAACTCAAGAGCATTCTGGCCGGCCAACGCACGTTGAGGCGGGGGGATCGGGGGGCGGCGGTGGTGGCGGTGCAACTGGGGTTGAGCCACCTGGCCACTCAGCAGGGACGGCTGGATCTACTCCCTTCGGGCCCTGATGGGGTGTATGGTCAAGAGCTGGCCCAGGCAATGGCGGAATTGGTGCTGGCTGCACCTGAGCGCAGTGAGATGGGATCCCCCCTTCCAGCCACCCCTACCCCCCTGGTGGCCGGAACGGCGACAGCCCGCCAAGGGGTGGACATCCTCGATGCTCAACTGCTGCGGCGTCTGCTGGAGCGCGTTAACTTGGCCTCTCCCTCGGTACTGGTGGATACGCGCTTGGAACGGTCAGCCTTGCTCCTAGAGCGCAAGCCGGAGCGTAAGCTGCTGCCCAGCGCTTCTGTCCAACCCCACATCGGTGCTCCCAGCCTGACCTCCGGGTTAAGTCGGTAATCTGCGATACAGCCATTCCGCAACAGAGGGTCTATCCTGGCCGAAGAAGTCCGGCTTGCCTCCAGCCCTGGGGGCTAAGTTTGCTGTTTACCCTGCCGGTGGTGCTTAGGAGAGGTGTGCTGAGGGAGGTCATGACATCTGCTGCTGAAGGGGGGCCGAGAACCCTGGGGCGACCTGGGTAATGGAGAAGCGGATTCTCGGCAACCCGGCTGATCCCCTGCGGTCGGCTGCCCAGCTCGAGCCGGGCATGTGGGTACGGCTGTTGTATCCTCCTTCTGTTAAGGGGAGGCTGGGGATCGTCCTCACCCGTGAAAACCGCGACCGCTGGCTGGTGACTCTGGCCGGTGAGGGAGAAGAGGTGGTCCTGTCCCTGGCGGCACGGGAACTGGTACCCCTTGGCTGAGGTTGTCAGGTTGTCAAGGATATCTTGGCGAGGGCTGGTTCTGTTATCCTGCTCTCAATGAGGTTTTTCAGGTCGCTGCTCTATGGTTGCTGCTCTGGCCTTCAACCCTTCCTCGGATCCCCCTCGATCGCTTCTGCCCGAGGAGATCACCTGGCTGGGCAGCCTCACCTACAATGAACAGGGCCTGATCCCGGCCATCGTGCAGGACTACCTGGATGGGACGGTGCTGATGGTGGCCTGGATGAACCGGGAGTCGCTGCAGAAAACTTTGGAAACGGGCCGCACCTGGTTCTGGAGCCGGTCTCGCCAGGCCCTGTGGCCTAAGGGGGAAACTTCCGGTCATGTGCAGTGGGTCAAGCAAATCCGCTACGACTGCGACGGCGACGCCCTGGTGATCTTGGTGGAGCAGGTGGGAGATGCGGCTTGCCACACGGGGGCGCGCAGTTGCTTCTTCCGCCCACTGCCAGGGGATCAAAGGGATCCCATCCCGGCAGCAGATACTCTGTCTCAGGTGTTTGCTGTGGTGAAGGCCCGCCAGGCAGATCCCCGTCCCGACTCCTACACCAGCAGCTTGCTGGCCAAGGGAGAGAACGCCATTCTCAAGAAACTCGGCGAGGAAACGGCTGAGGTGGTGATGGCGGCCAAGGATCAAGACCGCGCTGCCCTGGCCCGCGAGGTGGCCGATCTCTGGTACCACTGCCTCGTGGCTCTTGCTCATTATCAGGTGGATATTAAGGATGTCTATCGCCAGCTCCAAGCCCGCCGTTCCGCCAAGTGAAAGGGCCGTGTCCTCCGAAGGCGGCGCCCCTGATCTTCTGGATCCCTCTCTGGACAAAGCCCACCTGGATTTGCGAGCCACGCGGTGTGGACAAGTGGATCTGGAGACGGATCGGGAGACCTTGGCCCGTTACCTAAGAGGCCACGCCCAGTGGATCCAGCGGTGCTTTAGGCCGTTGCAGGTGGAAGCTTTGTCCGCCGAGACCTACCGGCTGCAGTTTTTTCGCATGGGCGGGCTGGGGTTTGAGCTGGAGCCCAGTTTTGGGGTCAAGATCTGGCCGGATAAAGATTACCGGTTTCGCCTGACCTCGATTGAGTTGCCCGGCGATGAGGGAATGCCTTACCGGGTCAGCTGCCAAGCCGATTTCCGGCTGGAGGAGCTACAGGGATCCCTGAAAGACCTGCCCACCACCCGTGTTCACTGGGCTCTTCATCTGGAGATCTGGCTGGCTTTGCCCAGGTTTTTGCAGGTTCTGCCCCGCAAGTTGGTTTATCGGGTGGCCCATCAAGTGGTGCAGCAGGTAACCCGGGGTATGAGTGACCGCCTCACCCACAATGTGTGCAGCGATTTCTATCGCTCTATTGGGTGTCCCGATCACCCCTATCGCTTAATTGCAGTGGAAGACAAAGCGTGATATCTTAGGTGCCAAGTAAGTTGCCGGTCAGCTTTCGAGTAGTGCTCCGGCAACCGGCGATGGAGTTCGCCGCGACCGCCTCACTTGGAATTTTTCTATAGAGGAAGAGGGTTCTAACCTCAAAAGCTGAGGCTGATGACTCCTACACTTCTGGGCAAGTCCAGGGGGTAGGGGTCTTTGGCTTTGTTTGAGGCCCCACCCTGCGGACGCGATGGTGCTCCCACTCCTGACGCGGATGGCTTTTTCTCCCTGGGCTGCCCTTCAACACCCTGACGACAAGGAGATGAGGATCTGGTGATGCTGGGCAGTTGGCTGTGGATCTTGGTGATGGGCTTTTTTGTCGGCCAAATCGTGGGTCGGCTGGGGATGCCCCCTCTGTTGGGGATGATCCTCGTAGGGATCCTGCTGGGAGATGTCCTATCCCCGGAGGTGCTGGCAGCGGCAGGGGATCTGCGGCTGGTGGCGGTGATGATCATTTTGATGAAGGCGGGCCTGGGGCTGGATCGGGAGAAGCTGGTCCAGCAAGGGTCTGTAGCCCTGCGGCTGGGTTTTTTGCCGGCCGCCTGTGAGGCGGTGGCAGTGGCCCTGTTGAGCACTGGGATCCTGGGGTTAGACTGGCCTACCGGTTTGCTGCTGGGCTGTGTGATCGGGGCAGAGTCGCCGGCTGTGATCGTGCCGGGGATGTTGCGCCTCAAGAGTTTGGGCTGGGGAGTAACCAAAGGGATCCCGGATGCTATTTTGACCGGCAGCGCCCTTTCCGATGTGCTGCTGCTCTTAGGGTTTAGCCTGTTGCTCAGCTTTTTGGGCCAGGGCTCTGCAGAGAGCGTTCGCCTGCTGGGGCTGGAGCTATCGCCGCTGCAGTGGCTGCCGTTCCAAGTGGGGATGGAGATCCTGCTGGGCATAGCCATAGGCTACCTGGGGGCGCGGGTTCTGGTGTCGCTGCTAACCCAACAAAACTGGACCCGCAACAGCGTCCAGGAAGCGCTGCTGGCTGCCTGTATGGCCCTGGGCTTGGTGCTGGCACCGCAGGTGTGGCCCTATTTTTCCGGCTATCTGGCGGTGATGGCCATGGGGTTTTTTCTGATTGAGCTGGATGCCCCTTTGGCGCGGCGGCTGCGGGGTGGGTTCGATGCCCTCTGGACGGTGGCGGAGATCGTGTTGTTTGTGCTACTGGGAGCGTCGCTGGATCTGGGGGTGCTGGGATCCGTGTTTTGGCCGGGCTTGCTGCTCTTGACCTTGAGTCTGCTGCTGGGGCGGGGCCTGGGTTGGTGGCTTTCCACTCTGGGAAGCAATTGGAACGGGCGGGAGCGGCTGTTTTTGCTACCGGGCAACATGGCCAAGGCGACGGTGCAGGCGGCTATTGGTGGGATCCCTTTGGCCCAAGGGATCCCCGGTGGGGAGATCATTTTGGCTTTGGCGGCTCTGTCGATTTTGGTCACGGCCCCCCTGGGTGCTTGGCTGACCCAGGTGTGTGCTCCCCGGCTTTTGGAAAAAGGAGAGGTGGATCCCACCAAGGTGGGCAGCCAGGGCAAGGTGAGCTTTTTGGCAGCGGTGGACACCTCCCCTTTGGCCGAAGCCGTGCTGCGCAAGGTGGCCGATTTGGCGCGGCGGGTGGATGGGGAAGTGATTGTGCTGCATGTTACCGATGAGCTGCAGGGGAAAGGGGTGGAACAGTTGCGCCAGCTTGCCCAGCGCCTTTTGGCGGATATTCGCCACCAGTTCTGCCTGGCTTCCGGGCCCTTGGCGGAGACCATTGTAAACATAGCCCAGGAGCGGCAGGTTACCGACATCGTCATGGGCAAGCGGGGCCACCGCGGCTGGGAGCAGGTTTTGGTGGGATCTACCTCCCAAGCCGTTCTGGAGACCAGCTCTATTCCTGTAATTCTGGTCGAATCTCCTCAAGGAAGTCCTGGGCAGGTCATTAGCCGACCAAAGTAGAGGTTATTTAGCTCTCCGAGGTATCCACCGGTTTTCGGCCAGGGTGAAGCACCTTTTTTCTTTCTTGGTAGGGCAACAACTGGGATCCTCGGGGCCATGGGCAAGCATATCTAAGCAGACCTCAGCCTTTCCTCCAGAGTCACGGGCAACTGAAACATTGTTAACTACAACCCCATCGCCGAGGTACACAGGCTCCAGGGGCGTAGGTTTTTTGCTGCCGCCCAACAGCCCAGATAAGGTTGTCCAGAAAGCATTCCCTCCTGTATTACTTAATGCAATCGCCACTACATCCTGAAGCCCATCGTTGTTAAGATCGGCAGGCGCTAGCTTTTCGAGGCTTACTCTTAGGAACCCTTCTTCGAGAGGGCTAGAGCCTCTCTGATACTGGCCATTTTGAAAACGAACTCGCTCAATATTTTCGGGTAAAGCAAATATGAGATACTCAGCGTTTAAGAATGCCTGCTGAGCAATAGCTATTGAAATCGGACAGATACCCAAGAGAAAACAGGCTAGCTTAAAAAGCACTCTTTTAGCGGCCATTGCTTCTCTCCTCTTACCAGAAGGACAGGGGAAGCTCGATTCTGTTCGAGGCAAACAAAGGAGAACAAGACCTGCTCAGCTCTAGGTTCTCCTGGGCCGGCAGTTGCTCCCGGCTAGATGAAGACTCTTCTGAAGCTCTCTTTGCCCTTACTCTTCTATCTATGGATTCTAGCCATGGACGTAACGAGCTGCTGCTGTTGATGCTTGTACTGAATCTATGGAGCTGGACATGATCCCTTCTGCCTGGCGCTTTATCCTCCTTCTGGGGATCGTCAGCTTGTGTGCCGATGCCACCTACGAAGGAGCCCGCAGCATTTCTGGAGCTTTTTTGGGATCCCTAGGGGCCAGCGGCACGGTGGTGGGCCTGGTGGCCGGCGGGGGGGAGCTATTGGCCTATGGCTTGCGGCTGGGGGTGGGCTATTGGAGCGACCAGCTGGGCAGGGATCCCTTGCACCGCAGTCGGGGGCACTGGCAGCTCACCACCTTGGGCTATGTCATCAACACGGCGGTGATCCCGGCTTTGGCCTGGGTGGGCAGTTGGCCTTGGGCCGCCGTGCTGCTCTTGGCCGAGCGGACCGGCAAAGGGATCCGCACCCCGCCGCGGGACGTGTTGCTTTCTCATGCAGCCCTGCAGGTGGGACGGGGCTTGGGGTTTGGCCTGCATGAGACCCTAGATCAAATTGGGGCAGTGGCAGGGCCGCTGCTGGTGGCAGCCATGCTAGGAGCGGGATATGGCTTCCGGGGCGCGTTTTTGGCCTTGGGGATCCCGGCAGCGGTGGGGCTGGCGGCTTTGGGGCTAGCGCAATGGCTGTATCCCAGTCCGCGCGACTTTGAGCCGGAGCCGGAGATGACTCCAGCAAAAGGCTTGCCCAAAGTTTTCTGGCTGTATCTTTTGGCAGCAGCCTGTGTGGCTATGGGGTTTGCGGATTTTCCCCTCATTGCCCTGCATCTGCAACAACAGTCAGGGAGCGATGGGGCAGGGATCCCTTTGCTCTATGCCCTGGCCATGGGGGTGGATGCCCTAGCAGCCCTGGGCTGTGGCTGGCTGTTTGACCGCGTGGGGCTGTGGAGCTTGCTGGGAGCGGTGGCGGTATCGGCTGGATTTGCGCCTCTAGCCTTTTCCGGCACCTATGCTCTGACGGTGCTGGGCATGGTGCTCTGGGGCATTGGCTTGGGCGCTCAGGAATCGGTCATGAAGGCGGCAGTAGCCAGCATGGTGACCCCCCAGACGAGGGGCTTTGCCTTCGGCCTGTTTACCAGCGTCTACGGCCTGGCCTGGTTTTTGGGCAGCGCCCTGATGGGGGTGCTTTATGATTTCTCCCTTCCAGGTCTGGTAGCCTTCTCAGTGGCTGCTCAAGCTGTGGGAGCGGCTATCCTGCTGGCTGTAGCGGGACAGGCTGGGGCTGGGCAATGAAAAAGCCCTGCACCAGATCCACGCCGTGTTCGCAAACCCACTGTAGCTCCCCCGCAGTCTCGATCCCTTCCGCTAGCGTGGTGATCCCCAGGTCTTGGGCCAGCTCCAGCAGCTTTTGGGCAATCACCGCCTTGTAGGGATCCCGGTCCACCCCGCGAATGAGCTCTCCATCCAACTTGATCATGTCTGGCCGCAGCTGGTGCAGCAGGTTCAGGGATCCATAGCCAGCCCCCAAATCATCCAAAGCCACCCGAAAGCCTGCCTGCTGATAGAAGTGCAAAATCCGCTGCAAATGGTTCAAATCGGGGCTGCGGTCAGACTCATTGACCTCAAACACCACCCGCTGGGGCGGGATCCCGGCGCGGCTAATAGCCCAGACAGTATGGCGCAGGCAAAAAGCCGGGTCGTAGATGGCAGTGGGGCTGAAGTTGATAAAGAGATCCCCCTGCAAGTGGTGCTGCATGGCCGCGGCAATGGCCGTGCGGCGGGCGGCCAAGTCCAGCTGGTAGAGCAAATGGGCTTCCCGAGCCATAGCAAAGAGCAAACCCGCGTTGATCAACCGCCCTTCCTTGTCCAGTCCTCGCACCAGCGCCTCATGGCCCACCACAAAAGCGGGATCCCGCGCCTGGACAATGGGCTGAAAGTAGGTGGTGAGCCGGCTTTCTGCCAACACTTCCAGCAACAGCTCGGCCTGAGTGCGGTGGAACAACTCCTGCAACAACTCCACCCGGGCGCAATCCTGCCAACAGGGATCCCTATCTCCGGCCAAAAACAGAGCGCGGCTGGCCCGCATCTCCTGCTGCGAAAGAACCTCGGCCATTCCTTCTAGGGTTTTCTTGAGGGCCCCCTGGGCAATGGAAACCGCCAGGCCAAGGTTTTCCAAAAGTTGAACCGAAAGGGGGGCTGGGATCCCCTCCTTAGCCTCCAGAAGCCGCACCACCTTGCGCTGGGTGTGAGGGGTGGGCAGCCAGAGAAACAGACGCCCTGCCTCCTGCCAAAAGGTAGGCAGAGCCGGACACTCAGGACAAGACATAGGATTTTGGGGAATAGCTAGGCAGTCCCACCGACAGTATGCCCTCGCTCTCCCAGGAGAAAGCAAACTTTACAAACAGCGCTAGAACTGATCTTTCATACCTCGCAGCCGGGCAAAAACCCGCACCGGATCCTGAGCTCCGGTGGCTGCCTGCAAAGCCGGCTGATCCCAACGCAAGAAGGGATTGGTGCGGCGTTCCTCGCCAATGGTGCTGGGGACAGTCGGGGATCCCGTCTGGCGCAGGGCAGCCACCTTTTGGTAACGGGCCTGCAGGTCGGGGTTGTCTCCATCCACTGTCAGGGCAAACCTGAGATTGTTCAAGGTGTATTCGTGGGCACACCACACCCGTGTGGCTTCCGGCAACTGCCGCAGTTGATCCAGGGATCCCACCATCTGCTCCGGCGTGCCTTCAAACAGCCGCCCGCATCCCCCGGCAAACAGGGTATCGCCACAGAAGAGATCCCCACTCTCGGAAAAGTAGTAGGCAATATGGCCGCGGGTATGGCCGGGCACAAACAGCACCTTTGCTAGCCGACCCGCAAACTCCACTGTTTCCCCTGCCTTGAGCTCCACCGTCTGGCCAGGGATCCGCCCCCGATCCACCTGGCCGCCATAGACTCTGGCACGGGGATAGCGCTCCAAAAGCTGTCGGTTGCCCCCCACGTGGTCGTGGTGGTGGTGGGTGTTGAAAATGGCCACCAACTCCGCCCCCAGCTCGGCCAGCTTTTCCAACACGGGCTCAGCCACTGCCGGATCCACCACGGCTGCTGTTGCAGTGTCGGGATTGTGGAGCAGGTAGATGTAGTTATCGCGCAGGGCAGGCAACTGGAGAACGCGCATGGCTCGGCTAACTCTCAAAAATGGCCTGTTCTACGTCTTGCCGGCTGAGGGAATAGGGAAAAGATAAAGTTTTCGTGTTGCCGTCTGGGTAGGTGTATCGCACCCAAATGCTGGTTTCTTCCAGGCGCAAAATGGCTTTCCAGCCAGGCCGTTCGCAAAACCACTGCTCCACATCCTGCGGATCGCGGGTGCAGCCCTGATCCTCCAGCCAGCGTTCGATGGTGTGGAGCGGGTGATTGTACAGGGGCGTGGTTGCAGGAGGCAAAGGCATGGCGAGATTCAAGAAAAGCAATCAAACCCTAGAGTCAACGGGCTATGTTCATTCAAGCACTCCTGATCCAGAATCCGAAAACTCGATCCCAATGTCCTACCGAAGAGGGCAGGAAATGCTCGCAGAATCAGCTTGCCCCACTCTCTCGCAGCCAAGCGAGGACACCTGCCAACACCAAACACACAACCAGGGTGGATCCCATCAGCAACAGGGCACAAAGCTCACCAGGTGAAAGTGGGCGGGTTTCCATGCGCAGCTCCAGAGAGTCAGCGTCTAGGGATCCCGTCATGCTCAGAGATCCCGTGTTGGCAGTCACCGCCCGTAAGCTGGCATCGTAGATGGCCCGTTTCGTCGGGTTGCTGAGGACAAGGTAGGCCTCCTGCAACTCTTGAAAGCAGCGAATGGCCACTTCCGGGGCCAGGGGAGAAGTATCGGGATGGTAGCGTTTGCTCAACTGCCGATAAGCCCGCCGGATGGCCTCAGGAGACGCCCCTGGAGACAGGCCCAACCGTTGGTAGTAGGTGAGGGAGGTCAACGAGCGCATGCAGGCTAATGGATAAGCGAGACGGTAGGGTCAGCAGAGCGCTTCTCCAGGGAGCTAGACCTTAATCCAGTGTATTACTCGTGCAGCCGCCGGGATCCCCGCAGCAAGCCTCAATAGAGCTTTATTCTTCTTCCTCTTCTTCGGACTTGGCTTTGGGGTAGTAGAAGCCGGTGTTGCGACCGCTCAAAATCGACCGCCCAATGGTCATGGCTCGCTGGGCCTGTAGCTTTGCTTTGCCAAGCCAGACGGCGTAGCGCCTGCGACTGCGGGCTTTAGAGGTTTTCTTCTTGGGAACAGGCATAGCTTGTACAAGAATACAGCCTTACTAGGCTAGCACTGATCGCGTCAGCGGCGGAGTCCTAGCTTGCACCGCCGATCCCAGCTTTATCCAGGCAAGTGGCCTATCAGCGCTTGACTGAAAGAGGGCGAGCATCTCGGCTCAACAGAGTTGAGATCTGTCAACTCTTCTGTGCAAATCTTCTCAATCCATTTTCCCAACAGCCCTGTAGCCGCTAGAGTATGGGACATCTGCTGGGAACAGGCGATGCCGGGATCCTTAACCCTTAGCCGCCAGGTGATATCGGTCACCGCCCTGAAGCTCTTTTGGATGCAGGCTGTGAGTGAAATGTGGCCCCCCTCAGATTTAGGAGATCGCTCAACCATGCGCAACCTCTCTTCCATCTTGCTGTTCGGGATCCCTTTGGTAAGCCTAGGCTGGACAGGGATCCCGGTGGTGGCCCAATCCGCCAATCCAGCCCTCTGCCAGCAATTTCCCCAAGACATTCGCTGCACCCTCTCTGCCCCCAGACAGGTGGGACAAGCGCCGCAACCCACATCCCGTCCTCGGATTGCAGTCTTGGACTTTGATTTCAGCAGCCTCAGCAATCCCTACAGCTTCCGCGAGGCTTCTCGGGGGGTGAGCGACCTGTTGGTGGATCGGCTGGTGAGAGATGGCACCTTTTCCGTCATCGAGCGCTCGCGGCTGGACGCGATCTTGGCCGAGCAGAACCTGGGTCTATCCGGTCGACTGGATGCCAACACCGCTGCTCAGGTAGGCCGGATCCTAGGGGTCGATGCGGTGATCCTCGGCAGTGTGACCCAGTTTGATGTGTCTGTGCGCCGTTCTGGGGGTGGGGCACCGGTCTTAACTCCCTTCGGCAGCTTCCCGCTGGCGGTGGGCGCTGAGTCAGTGGATGCCGATGCCAACGTGCAGCTGAATGCCCGCTTGGTGAGCACCAGTACTGCCGAGATCTTGGCCGTGGTCGAGGGCAAAGGCAACGCCAGCCAGTCGGATAGCACGGTCACGGTTGCCGGCTTTGGCGGGGGATCCGCCACCAGCAACGAAGAGAAGCTGTTGGTATTGGCAAGCCAACAAGCGGTGGAGCAAATTGCCCAGCAGTTGGCCGGTTTTGCCGGGCGCTTGGCAGCTCAGCCTCGCTCTCTGCCAACGGTTGACGCCTTGGTGGCGGATGTCTACGGCAACCAGGTGATCCTGAACAAGGGCAGCCGCGATGGCTATCGGGTGGGATTGATTCTTTCTGTGGAGCGCGTCGTCCGCGAGGTGAAGGATCCGGCCACGGGGGCCGTTTTGCGCAAATTGACCGAGCCAGCCGGACAGGTCCAACTGACGGAGGTGGATGACAGCTCCAGTGTGGGACGCATTCTCAGCGGGGCAGGCTTCAAGGTTGGGGATGTGGCCAAGCCTGTCCAATGAGCTTTCCCAAGCCCTATCCTCAGGATCCCTCGATGGGAGCATGACTCTAGTCAATAATAAGCTCAACTATACTGAAAATAATGTATAATATGTTCGGTACGGATTACTACCAGTTGATCTTTCTGTTTACTTTCGAGTCTGCCAACATGGTAGCCAAAGCAAAGCAGAAAATTGGTAGTAAGACGACACGGAAACTGCGCTTTGGGTATTCTACTCAAAGCTTTGCGGGATACCGCCATTCTGTTTGGAAACAAACAGAATGCTATCGCTGCATAGTTGAACAGTGATGTTCAGCAGTGTTCAGCGTAAATGTATCAGCAAAGCCCTGCCGTTGCGTGTTTTCGGTTACGGTGCGCGGCTCTAAAAATTGCAGCAGGTAGTCGGGGCCGCCGGCTTTGGATCCCACGCCGGAGAGCTTGAAGCCGCCGAAGGGCTGCCGCTCCACCAACGCCCCGGTGATCTCGCGGTTGATGTAGAGGTTGCCGACGGCAAAGTCCTGGCGAGCCTGTTGAATGTGGGAAGGGGTGCGGCTGTAGAGACCGCCGGTGAGGGCGTAGGGGGTGGCATTGGCCATCTGCAGAGCAGAAGAAAAGTCCGGCGCTGAAATCACCGCCAAAACCGGGCCAAACAGCTCCCGCTGCGCCAGCTCTGACTGGGGATCCACCTGGCTGAACACAGTGGGGCCGACGAAGTAGCCTTTTTCCGGCACGGGCAGGCTGAGGTCGAGGCGGGCATCAGCCTTAGCCGATTGAATGGCCTGTTGCAGGCGAGCTTGGGCCTCTGCATCGATGACCGGGCCAACTTGGGTGCTGGGGTGGGCTGGATCCCCCACATTTAAAGAGCGCACCGCCTCGATGAGCCGCCCCAAGAACAGGTCGTGAATGGACTGCAAAACGATCGCCCGCGAGCAGGCGGAGCATTTCTGGCCACTGTAGCCAAAGGCGGAGTTGACCACCCCTTTGACCGCCTGATCCAGGTCGGCGCTTTCGTCCACAATGATGGCGTTTTTGCCCCCCATCTCGGCAATGACCCGTTTGATGTGGTGCTGGCCCGGCTGCAGTTGCGCGGCTTGGGCGAGGATTTGGCAGCCCACCGCCTGGGATCCGGTGAAGGCAATCAGGTGCACCCGCCGGTCTTGAACCAACAGGGGGCCAATGGCTTCGCCCACCCCCGGCAGGAATTGAAAGACACCCTCCGGGATCCCAGCTTCGGCAAGGGCCTTGAGGATAAACTCCGCCAGTTTGGCGGCGATCAGCGAAGATTGCTCCGCCGGTTTGAGGAGCACGCAGTTTCCGGCCACCAAAGCCGCCGCTGTCATGCCACAGGGGATGGAGAGGGGGAAGTTCCAGGGGGCGATCACCACCGCCACACCGCGGGGCTGGTAGTGGTAATGGTTGGTTTCGCCGGGCAGGTTGCACTCCCGTCCCCGCTCCAGAGCCTCCATCTGTTGGGCGTAGTAGCGGCAAAAATCGATGGCCTCGGAAACTTCCCCATCGGCCTGGGCAATGGGCTTGCCCACCTCCAGCACCATCCAGGCAGCCAGCTCCGCCCGCTGGGCTTCGATTTGCTCCGCCACCCGCCGCAGGATCCCCGCCCTCACGGCAACGGGGGTGCGCCTCCAGCTGGGAAAGCTGGCCTGGGCCGCTGCCAAGGCTTGCTCCACCTGTTCCAGATCGGTCAACCCAATTTCCGCCACCACCTGTTCAGGATCCGCAGGGTTGAGGGAGAGCATCGCTTGTCGGGTGGGGCGATATTCTCCGGCAATCCAGGGCTGAACCCTCTGACCCAGTTGAGGCCGGATCTCGTCCAATGCCTGAAAAAAGGGATCCCGCTGTTGGGGCTGGCTGAAATCCGTATCGGGAGCGGCGGCAAACGAGAGAGAAGGAGCCTGGAAAACGGATCCCTCGTCCAAGACCGGCGGGGCCAACAGCTGCTCGGGGTTGTAGCCCTGAACGCTTTGCCGCAGAAAAGAGGTGTTGGCGGTGTTTTCCAGCAAACGTCGGATCAGGTAGGCCATACCCGGCAGCAGCTCCCCGTAGGGGCAGTACACCCGCACCCGCTGTCCCTTCTGCACCAAGGCCTTGGCCAGGGGATCGGCCATGCCATAGAGCACCTGCAGTTCAAAAGCAGACTGGGGCACCTCCAGGGCTTGGGCAATGGCGATGGCTTTGGCCTGAGAGCGCACATTGTGGCTGGCAATGGCAGCGCGGAGATGGGTGTGGTGCTCCAACAAAAGCTGGGTCATGCGCTCGAAGTTGGCGTCGGTAGCAGACTTGCTGTTGTAAACCGGCTGTGGCCAGTGCTTTTGCGCCGCCAGGATGGTCTCTTGATCCCAGTAGGCCCCCTTGACCAAGCGCACCGTCACCGGGGATCCCCGCTCTTTGGCCCAGGCGATCAGGTTTTGCAGATCGGTGTAGCTATCCCGCAGGTAGGCTTGCAGCGTCAGGCCAACGTCGGTGCGGCTTTTGAACTCCGGCTCCAGCAGCAGCTCCTGCAAAATGGCCAGGGTGAGGGATTTGTAGCGGTACTGCTCCATGTCGAAATGGATCCCGACTCCCAGAGCTTCTGCCCGGCGCAACAGGATGCGAATCCGTTCCCCCACTTTGGCTTTGGCCCCCAGGGGATCGATGGGATCGAACTGGGAATAGAAGGCTGTCAGCTTCACCGACACTTGCGGCACAGGCTGCGGTTGTGGCCAGGTTTTGACCATCTTTGCCAAATGCTCCATCACCTGCAGATAGCGATCCAGGTAGGATTGGGCTTCCGCTTCGGTGATGACGGCTTCCCCCAGCAAATCCAGGGTGAAAGCCATACCCTGCCGGTGCAAAGCTTCCAGAGTTTTGCTGACTTGCTGTAGAGTTTCTCCGGCAATATAGCGGCGGGCCAGAGCTTCCACAGCAGCGGTGAGAGTGGTGGCAGCCAACTGTCCTGGCAGGGAGTCGGGGTCTGCGAAGTTGAGCAGGCTCTTCAGCATCCCCGGCAACTCTACTGCCGGATCCAAGAGATACTCCTGCAAATGGCGGGCCACCTCAGCCTTGCTTTTCAAGCTGGGCAAGACATCGATCAAGCGGAACAACTGGGTGCGCAGGTGGGGGTTCTCCATCGCCCAGGCCAGCAGCTTGTCCTCCCAGCGCAGTTGATCCCGCCACTGGGCCAGCAGGGATCGCTTCTCTCCCCAAAGAGAGGCCAACAAAGATTGGGCGAGAGCTTGGGTTTGAGCCTCGTAGGCGGTAGGAGCAGCTTGGGCAACCATCTGATGAACTGGGTGAACTGGGGCGCAGGATCCCTACCATCCTGTCATGGAAAAGAGGGAACCTGAGGCCGATTTTGGGAAGATAATGGCAGATGGGGCCATCGCAAATCCTCGAACAGCTACGCCGGGTATAGGCAGCTTTGCAGGAGAAACTTATGCAGGCTTTTGTTGCAGGGGCTACAGGAGAAACCGGACGCCGCATTGTCAAAGAGTTGGTGGGCCGCGACATCCCGGTACGGGCGCTGGTGCGCAGCCGCGAGCTGGCCGCACGGGTTCTGCCCCCCGAAGCGGAAGTGGTGGTGGGGGATGTGCTGGATCCGGCCACGCTGGAGACGGGCATGGAAGGATGCACGGTGGTGCTCTGTGCCACCGGGGCCAGGCCCAGTTGGGATCCCTTTCAGCCCTACCGAGTGGATTATGAAGGCACCAAGAACCTGGTCGATGTGGCCAAAGCCAAAGGGATCCAACACTTTGTTTTAATCTCTTCCCTGTGTGTTTCCCAGCTGTTCCATCCCCTCAACTTGTTTTGGCTGATCCTGGTGTGGAAAAAACGGGCGGAAGAATATCTGCAAAAAAGCGGCCTCACCTACACCATCGTTCGACCGGGGGGCCTAAAAAACCAAGACAACGACGATGGCATTGTCCTATCCAAGGCGGATACCCTCTTTGACGGCAGCATCCCCCGCACGAAAGTAGCCCAAGTGGCCGTCGAAAGTTTATTCCAGCCCGCCGCCCAAAATCGCATCCTTGAGATCATCGCCAAGCCGGGTGTGCCCAACCAAGAATGGAGCGCTCTCTTTGCTATGGCAAGGTAGGTACCGAGCTGCATGCATGCTGCATACATTATGACTATGAGCGAGTATGAACGCGGCTCCCAGTTCCTCAGCAGGCTCGAACTTGGTGGGCGCATGGCACTCCTGGAAAGTCGATCCTGCATTGGTCGATAGTCTGCCGCAAAATGTCGGTACCAAGCTAAACTTCTCGTTTTGCCCTTAACTTCCCTCTGTCTGGGAACCAGAAGACTTGGCCAACTGCTGCAAACGATTTAAGATCTGCGCCTCAGCGTTGGCATCGTGGAGTCGCAACGTCAGGCGGGGCACCCGCAACGAAGCCGTAATCCGGCCTGAGGGCAGATCCAGCCACACCAGTTGCCCTTGAAAACAGCGACAAGCGGCTCCCCATTCCTGGGCCAGAGCCTCTACCTCTGACCAGACAAGGCAACGTGGCAGCAGCAGGTCGGTGGCCCACCCAGCCCCACACTCCCGCCGCCTGAGGACACGCACCTGCATGGATCCCTACATCCGCAAGGACTCCGTCCCGCTGACGCGAGCGGCGTAGAACTCGCACCAGGGATCCCCCTTCTCTCTGGCCTTGGTCTCCTGGCCGTGGAAGAGCCCACCCCGCTGGAAGAGGCGGTTGTAGAAGACTTGATCCAAAACCGGCTTCTGCTGGATGTTGCCGTTGTAGACCAGATTCATCATCGCCGGCACCGCCCCTTGAGCAAAATAGCAGGCGGGATCCTCTGCCCGTGGGTAGGAAGCCAAAAAGTAGTTGGCTTCGTAGTTGCCGTCAATGGCCACCCGGCAAGACTCGCCGCTCACCACCTCCAAAGCCTGCCAGCGACCCCACCCCAGGCTGCTGGCCACCGCATAGCCGCCGTGGATCCAGTCCGTGTCCTTCTCCAGCATCGGCCCCACCAGGGTTTCCCACTCCACCGATTCCATGATGTTGCCGAAGGTGTAGAACACACAGACATGCCCCGACTCGCGGATAAGAGCTTCCCCCACCCCCATCAGCTCAGCCTGCACCGCCTTCAGCTCCTGTAAAAAGCGATACTGAATGCGGTTGTAGTAGTTGGCAGGCATGCGCGTTAGCAACACGTTAAACGCGCGAATTTGCCCCCGCTCATCTCCGGCCAAAGGCAAGCCCCACAGAGCTTCGTTGACCGCATCGTAGTCCACTGCTGTTGTGGGCCGGGGGAACTGGAGCGGCTGCTCGATCAACTTGCCCATCCCTGGACTGGGAGTCAACAACTGGGGCCGCGGCAGCCGAGTGGCCTGGATCACGCAGTGATCCTTGCGCGTAACGGCCATACACTCCGTTTCTTCTGCCCCGTAGCTTCCCAGCTCGCCAAACGTGGCATCCAGAGCTGCCGCCACATAGCCCACCGCCAAGTGGTCAATGGGACGTGTGCGGTTGACCTGATCCCCGTACTTGCTCAGCCAACCTTCTGCATAGTGAGAATGGGTAAGCTGCACTTCCCCGCCTGAAGGTGTCACCTCAAACGCCAGCCGCCCAAATCCTAAAAAACTGAAGATCTGAGCTGCCACTGCCAGGCGCTCTTGGGTCTCCTGAATGCCAAGAGCCTTGAAAGCTCCGTACAGAAGACTGTAAAAGATCTCCTGGGCTGCGGTGCGCAGAATTCCCACTCCATCGATCCAGTCGGGATCTTCAATAGTCTGCTGCAGGAATAGGTTGTAGTGATGGCAGTGGAAGATAACCGGCTCTCCAAACAGAGAGATCAGCTTACGGTCGCGGTCGAGATGTAGATGCTCAAGCATAGGCAAGTGAACTCAGATAAACAATAGGGGATCCCACAAGCGCAGCAACTGCCCTCAGACAAACCTCGCCAGCTATTCTCGACTACTCAGGCCGGCATGGCAATAGGCAGACGCTCTCGGCCCAAAAGATCTGCTACCGCTTTGTAAAGAATGCGCAGCTCCTGTCGGGTCAGGGTGCCCTTTTCGAGACGGTTGCGGTCTAGGCCCGTTTTCAAAGACAGGCGCAGAGCCACAAAGTTGGGATCCGGAGCGTAGCGCTTGGCATAGTCCATCAGAGCCTGAGCCAAAGACATGGTGCTGTCCTGCACAGGGGGCAGTAGCGGCTTTCCGTCAATCAGAATGGCTTTGATGCGCTCTGAAATGGCTCTGAGGTCGGTGATGGAACGGGTCAGGAGTAACACAAAGTAGGGGCTTTTGGGAAACGCTTTGATGACAACCCGCAACGCCGAAGTGCCGGCCAAAAGGTAGTCCGCCTCTTGGTCAGAGCTGACAAGCTGGCATAGACGACTGTTGGCCTGGACTAGGTCGCCGGCGTAGGTGCCCAAACGTTCTAGGGCTTGCTCCTCTTGGCTATCACTGACGTAGGTTACTTTGGCTACTGTGGTACCATCAGTGGCCCGCCCTATCAAAACAGCAATCAAGCCCGGAAGGCCGGCGATGTGCTGTTCAATCACGCTGCTGAGGGTTCGGATAGCCATGATCTGACTCCTTCCTGCGGCTACATGGGATAGCTTAAATGCACGTACTATCCCATGTACTTATTCTACCAAAATGGATCAGATGCTTCCAGACAAATCTCCCGGCCGGCTTAGCTCCAGGGATCCCAGTGCTCATGAAATTGGCCTTCCAAAATGGCCTGGCGCATCTTTTGGGTGTAGCGCATCAGCTCCGTGATGTTGTGGATAGAAAGCAGGGTATAGCCCAGGATCTCCTGGGCGCGGATGAGGTGGCACAAGTAGGCTCGGCTAAAGTGGCGGCAGGTGTAGCAGGGGCAATCGGGATCGATGGGATCCAGGCTGCGGCGGTGCTCGGCATTTTTGATGTTCCAGCGTTTGCCCCGGCTGATCACCGTGCCATGGCGGGCATAACGGGTGGGGATCACGCAGTCAAACAAATCCACTCCGGCGGCCACGGCGGCCCGCATCTCTGCATAGGTGCCCACCCCCATGAGATAACGGGGGCGATCTGCCGGCAGTAGAGGGGCTGTTTGCCGCACAACGGCGTGCATAAACTCGACCGGCTCCCCCACACTCACCCCGCCAATGGCATAGCCCGGCAGATCCAACCGACAGACCTCTTCCACCGCCCGCCGGCGCAGCTCAGGGTAAACTCCCCCCTGCACAATGCCAAACAAAGCCTGATCTGAGCGGCGATGGGCTTTCACGCACCGTTTCAGCCACTGGGTGGTTCGCCGCACCGCTGCTTCCACTTCCTCAGGGCTGGCAGGGTAGGGCGGGCACTCGTCGAAGGCCATGATCACATCGGCACCCAAGGCATTTTGAATCTGGATGGATAGCTCTGGGGTGAAGTGAATGATGCGGCCATCGAGAGGAGAGCGGAACGTCACTCCCTCCTCGTTAATTTGGCGAATGGCGCTAAGGCTAAAGACCTGAAAGCCGCCTGAATCGGTGAGGATGGGGCCCGACCAGCCCATAAAGCGGTGTAGCCCCCCTGCCGCTTGAATGATGCTTTCGCCAGGTTGCAGGTGGAGATGATAGGTGTTGCTGAGGATGATGTGGGCACCTGTCTCCTTGAGCTGGGCCGGGGTGAGGGTTTTCACGTTGGCCAAAGTTCCCACCGGCATAAAGCAAGGGGTTGGGATCCCACCGTGGGGGGTGACGAAGTATCCCGCCCGCGCTTGGGTGTGGGGGCAGGTGCCCTCACAAGTAAAGGTAAAGTCGGCCAAGGTCAGCGTTATCGGCTTTAATCTTGTGCGCAGCAGAGCTTAGCACAGATAGAGCCGTCAACGAGGATCCCCTCTTCCCAACACTCCAGACCTCTCAGGAGCCTTGACAGGGATCCCCTGCTTTGGGCAGACTTGTAGATCGCCGCGGAACTGGCGGAATGGTAGACGCGCTAGATTCAGGTTCTAGTGGCAGCAATGCCATCGGGGTTCAAGTCCCCGGTTCCGCACTCCCCCAAAATGGGTTTCAGGGGATACTGCCAGGTTGTCCGGCTTCACCTCCACTTCTAGAGGGTCAGCTCCTTTTCGATTTGGCCAAGCTTGATGCGGGCAAGGGCCAAGTTGCTTTTCTCTCGATCCAGAACCAGATAGAAAAACAAACCAGAGATGTGCTGGACTAGATGCATTAGGTGGTACTGAGTCTCCAGCAGGATAAGAACCTCCTCGATTTTGTCAGTAAGCTTAAGAGACTCAGCAACTCGCATTTTGGCGCGAATTACTTCTGTGTTTCCGGCGATTGCCAGCTCCAATTTAGCTTCAGGAAAAGCGGGGCTGTTGGTGCCCTTATATCCCAAGCACATCCCAGTTTTCCAATCCCCCAGCGCTACCCCCAGTGCTCCATCGATGCTCAGAGCTTTTACCAAACTGTCTTGGAGTTTTTGCATGACTGAGAGTATTCCCCCTTTACAAAGCTCGTCGCTCTATAGTAAGTCTTCCGTTGAGAAATTTCAACTCGAAGCTTGCTTAATTTGCAGGAGCTAGAGTAGCTGACGCAGGCGTGGTGAAAATGTAGCGAACTAATCCAACAGGAAGCAAGCTTGGGGATCGGATCCCTGTAGCTTCCGGTGGAGAGGCTTGGAAGTTATGCTGGGGTTACCTCTTTTACCTTGAGACTATCGACCTCCGAGATCGGTGGATCGGGATCCCTTCCTCTCCGCTTAGTTTGACCTATGCCTAAGGCCCCCCTCCCTCCCAATGAGGAGCAACGGCTGGCTGCCCTGCGGCAGTATCAGATTCTCGATACGGCACCTGAAACTGCCTTTGACGAGATCGTCCGCCTTGCCGCCTACATCTGCGGCACGCCCATTGCCCTGGTCACCCTTATCGACGAACACCGCCAGTGGTTTAAAGCCAAATTCGGCGTCGATGTGCAGGAGACCCCACGGGATGTGGCCTTCTGCACCCACGCCATCTTGTCGCCTAAAGAGCCGCTGGTGGTGCCCGATGCCACTCAGGATCCGCGCTTTGCCGACAACCCGCTTGTTACGCAAGAGCCCCACATCCGCTTCTATGCTGGCATCCCTCTGGTAACTCCAGAAGGGCAAGCCTTAGGCACGCTTTGCGTTATCGATTATCAGCCTCGGCACCTGACCCCAGAACAACTGGAGCAATTACAAGCCCTGGCCCATCAGGTGGTGGCCCAACTGGAGCTGCGCCGTACTTTGAGGGAACTGGCTCAGACGCCTCTGCTGCCTAAGTCGGGGGATACTAAACCTGCCCGCAAAAACCGCTTTCTCCTCAAAGTTACCGCCGGTTTTGGCCTGGCTGCCTTGCTTTTGGGCGGGATCACCTACTCAGCTCAGCGGAATGCCTCTCAACTGCCGCAGCTTACAGAACGAGTGGCCCACACTCTAAAAGTGATCCAAAACTTGGAAGGATTGCTGGTGGAAACCCGCGCCGCCGAAGCCGGTAAACGTGGCTATCTTCTGACCGATAATCCTCGCTACCTCGGTGAGTACCAAGACAGCCTTGAAGCAATCTCTACCCGTCTGCGCCTGCTGCAGGAACTGACTGTCGACAACCCCCTGCAACAGGAGCGTCTGAAGCGCCTAGAGCTGCTGCTGGAGCAACGGCTACGAGTCATCCAAGACTTGATCCGGCTGAGGGAGCAAGAGGGGCTACTCGCCACCCAGGAAGCCCTGGAAAGCAGCGAAGGGCCAAGGTTGGTGGAGCAAATTGTCGAGTTGATTCGGGTGCTCCAGCAGGAGGAAAATCGCCTTCTGCAGCAACGTAGCCAGGAATTTCAGTTTGCCTGGGTTAGAACCAATCTCATTGCTTTTGGCGGGCTCATTTTTACTTACCTGGTTTTGGCCTCGGTTTACTTCCTCATCCGCCGGGAGACTGCCGAGCGAGAAGAGGCAGAACGATCCCTCAAGCAAGAGCGAGATTTTACCAACGCGGTTATTGATACAGCAGGGGCGCTGGTGGTGGTTCTGGATCCTGAGGGACACATTTTGCGCTTCAACCGCGCTGCCGAGCAGCTTTCTGGCTACTCGCTGGCAGAGGTCAAGGGCCGGCTGCTATGGGACTTAGGTTTGATCCCACCGGAAGATGTGCCTGGTGTGAAGCAAGCTTTTGAACAGCTCAAGGGCAATCATTCCCTCTTTTTGAATCGCCATGAGAATTTTTGGCGCACCAAGCAAGGGGCACTGCGGCTTATTTCTTGGTCTAACACCGCCCTAATCAACGCTGCCGGCGAGGTGGAGTTTGTCATGGGCACCGGCATCGACATCACCGACCGCAAGCTGGCGGAGCTGGCTTTGAAAGAAAGCGAAGAGCGCTACCGGGATCTCTTTGAAAATGCCACTGACCTCATCCAAAGCGTGGATGCCGAAGGGCACTTTTTATATGTCAACCGCGCTTGGAAAGAGACCTTGGGCTATGACGAAGCTCAAGTTTGTCAGATGACCCTCTTCGACATTCTCCATCCCGACTGCCGGGAGCACTGCCAGGCTCTTTTCCAGAAGCTTCTATCGGGGGAGAAACTGGAGAGGGTAGAGACAGCTTTCCTCACGGCCAGCGGTGAAACCGTTTGGGTGGAGGGCAATGTCAACTGCCGCTTTGAAGATGGAGTGATGGTAGCTACGCGGGGCATCTTCCGCAACATTACCGAGCAGAAGAAAGCGGCAGAAGAATTGGAGCGGCAAAACCGCCGGGCTCAGTTGCTGGCGAATCTCAGCTTGAAGATCCGCGAATCTTTGGATATCGCCGAGATCCTAGAGACGGCGGTAACAGAAATCCAAGCCCTGCTCAAAGCCGACCGAGTCTTGGTCTATCGCTTCCAGCCGGATGGTTCTGGGATCATCTCCAACGAGAAAACTCAGCCAGGGATCCCCTCCTTGCTGGGAGAGGTGATCGAGGATCCCTGTTTTCAGGAAAAGTACGCCCAGCTCTACAGCCAGGGCCGCGTTCGCGTTGTTAGCGATGTGGAAAGTGAAGGACTGGAGCCTTGTTACCTAGAGCTGCTGCAAAAAATGCAGGTCAGGGCCAACTTGGTGGTGCCGCTGTTTTTGGAGCAGCAGTTGTGGGGGTTGTTGCTGGCCCACCAGTGCTCTGGCCCGCGTCAGTGGCAGCCGTTTGAGATGGAGCTGCTGTCGCAGTTGGCCAACCAAATTGGCATTGCCCTCACCCAAGCAGCCCTTTTGGAACGGGAGAGAAAGCGCGGCCTCGAGCTGGAGCAGGCTCGCAAAGCAGCAGAGCAGGCTGCACAGGCCAAGAGCATCTTCTTGGCCACCATGAGCCACGAGATCCGCACCCCCATGAACGCGGTGTTGGGGATGACGGGCCTGCTGCTGGAGACCCCCCTCAATGCAGAACAGCGGGACTTTGTAGAGACCATCCGCGTCAGCGGCGATGCGCTGCTCACCCTCATCAACGACATCCTGGACTTCTCCAAATTGGAGGCCGGGGAAATGGAGCTGGAGATCCTGGATTTCGATCTCCGCTCGTGTCTGGAAGAGGTGGCGGATCTGTTTGCCCCCACTGCCCACGCCAAGGGATTGGAGCTGGCGGTGCTCATGCCACCGGAAGTGCCGCGCTACCTGCGGGGAGATGCTTCGCGACTACGGCAAATCCTCAACAACTTGGTGAGCAACGCCATTAAGTTCACCCACCGAGGAGAGGTGGTGATCCAAGCAGAGGTGCTGCAAGAAACCGCTACCCATGTCCACCTCAGGCTCTCGGTGAGAGATACCGGGATCGGGATCCCGGCGGCGGCGCAGAGCAAGCTGTTTCAACCGTTTAGCCAGGTGGATGCCTCTACCACCCGCAAATACGGGGGCACGGGACTGGGCTTGGCCATCTGCAAACAACTGACAGAACTGATGGAGGGAACCATCTCGGTGCACAGCCAAGAGGGGCAGGGCAGCACCTTCAGCGTTGAGCTGACCCTGGAGCGGCAGCCCTATGCCCAGCAGCTTTCCCAGCCTTCTGCTCGTGTCCCGGTGGATTTGCAGGGCAAGCGGCTGTTGGTGGTGGACGACAATGCCACCAATCGCAAGATCCTGCGCTGTCAGGCCGCGGCTTGGGGAATGGTGGTGGAAGAGGCCGAGGATGCCTATCAGGCCATGGACAAGCTACGCCAAGCCGTTCGCGAGGGCAGACCCTTCCCCCTGGTCGTTTTGGATATGCAAATGCCGGAGGTGGATGGGGAGACCTTGGGCCGCTGGATCAAGGCAGATCCGCAACTGGCCGAGACGCAACTGGTGATGATGACCTCCCTGGGACTGGGGGAGCACTCCCGCCGCGCTGCTGAAATTGGCTTTGCTGCCTACTTGGTTAAGCCGGTAAAACAAAGCCGCCTTCAGGAGGCGTTGGCCATGGCCCTGGGGAAATCTTCTGGCCTCTCCACCTCTCTTTTGGGCATTGGCCCCCCTCTCTCTCAGACGACGCCTATGGCCGACCGACCCCAGCAGTCCCTGCGCATTTTGCTGGCAGAGGATAACCCCGTCAACCAAAAGGTGGCTTTGCGTCAGCTCCAGAGCTTGGGCTACATGGCCGATGTGGTGGCCAATGGTCAGGAGGTATTGGATCTCCTGCACCAGGTCAGCTACGACCTTATTCTCATGGATTGCCAAATGCCAGTAATGGACGGCTACGAGGCCACGCGCCGTCTGCGCCAGCGGGAGCGGGGATCTGGCCACCACACCGTGGTGATTGCCCTAACGGCCAACGCTATGCACGAGGATCGGGAGCGCTGCCTGCAAGCTGGCATGGACGACTATCTCAGTAAACCGGTGCTGAAGGAAGATTTGGAAAGGGTGCTCAACCACTGGAGCCAGGTGATTGCCCAGTCTGCAGCAGGATCCTCCAACCAAGCCGCTTCTGAAGAAGCCTCTCCAGCTTCCCCCGCTGAGAGCCGGGATCCCTCTTCTCCCACCCAGCCCTACCCCATCGACTCTGCCTACCTGGATCAGGTTTCCGGCGGGGATCGCGGGTTTCAGCGAGAGCTATTGCAGGTGTTCATCCAAGATTGCGAAACCCAGCTTCCGCAACTGCGCCAAGCCATTGCCGGTTACGACGCAGAAAGAATGCGGCGGGTCGCCCACCGCCTCAAAGGAGCCAGCTCCAACGTGGGAGCCAACGCTTTTTGCCAAGTGGTTCGCGAGCTGGAGCACTTAGGAGTGGCGCTGGCCCAGCAGGGATCCCAAGGTGATCATGACCTAGAATGGGCACGCGCTCTCCAGGCCCCAGAAGACCTAGAACGCATCTTGGCCGATATCCGCCAGTACTTGCAGGATTTGGAAGAGTAGATTCCTAGGGATCCCAAGCCTTCTGCGCTGCTAGCTTTCACTCCCCGCCCCTCTCCCAGTGGAAGAGGAGAGTCAGCGGCAGAAGCAAGGCAGTGGAAGCTGGACTTAACAGCCTGCATTTCGCTTCCACTTCCATTTGGATTCATTCAGACCTAAATCCAGAATCGAGGGCAATGCGAAAGCCTGGCTGCTTTGCAGAGGGTGGAAACTACAGCCAGGCAAGCAAGGATCTACAGCAGTGTCCTAGGCCCACCGGGATTACATCAGGCCGATTTGAGAGAGGATCCCTTGGCCGGTCAGCAACTCGGTCGCAACGCCGATCACAAAGCCCAACATTGCCAAACGGCCATTCCATTTTTCGGCGAAGGTGGTAAAGCCAAACTTAGCTTCTTGGTTTTCCATGGTTCTAGCTCCATCAACAGGTGACATCTTTAATGTGGCTCAGATATTAAAAAGTGTCAAGTTTTATGTCGAGAGCTAACAAGGGATCCCTAGCTGCTTTTCACGGTTGTCCAGAGGGCGTCGATGAGGCGCAGCTCTTCCCCTGACAGCACTTTGAGGTAGGTGAGTTTGGCCAGGGCCTCTTCGTCAGGGTAGATGGCCGGGTTTTGCCGATCTTCTGGGTTGATCATCGGCAGCGCCGCAGCGTTGGGGGTGGCGAAGCGGTTGTGGTTGCTCAGTTGAGCGCCGACTTCAGCATCCAGGATGAAATTGATGAAGCGATTGGCCAGCTCGGGGTTGGGGGCCTGGGCGGGAATGGCCATTACATCCAGCCAAATGTGGGCACCCTCGCGGGGGACAAAATAGCCGATGTTGGGGTTTTCTTCGGCAGCTTGCAGGGCATCGCCGCTGTAGACGATGGCTACATTGGCCGTTCCAGAAACCAGTTGGTTTTTGCCCCCCACGCCCCCAATTAGGCCGGCACTGCGGCGCTTGGTGTCGATCAAAAGCTGCTGGATCTGCTGCAGTTCGGAGCGAACGGTGGTGTTCATATCGAAGCCCAGGTAAACGGCAGCAGCGCCGATCATGGAGCGCATCTCGTCGATCATCACAAAGGGGCCATACTGCTGCTGCGGGTCGAAAATCAATCCCCAAGAGCGTTCAAAGTTTTCGGGCAGGCGGTCTTTGCGGTAGCCAATGCCGGTGGTGCCCCACTGATAGGCGGCGGTGTAGGTGTTTTCTGGATCAAAGGGCAGGCCGACAAATTTTTCGCCCAGGTTGCTTAGGTTGGGGATCAATTCTTTGTTGAGAGGCTGCAGCAGTCCCAGCTCCAACATGTTGGGCACAATGTAGTCGGTGGGAACAACAATGTCGTACTGGCTGGTGCCTCCCCCCCGCAGTTTGGCCACCATGTCTTCGTTGGATTCGTACACGCTGACCAGCACGCGGCTATTGGTGGCTTTTTCAAAGGCGGTGAGGATGTCGGGATCGATGTATTCTGACCAGATGTAGAGATTGAGGGTCTGCCTCTGGGCAGAGGTAACATGGGGCCAAAACAAAACCAGGACAAGCACACAGCAGAGTAGGGTTGTAGCCGAGGCAATCCACTTTTTCATGAGATTTCTCCGACTGTGAAAAGTTGAAAACATCGTATCTGCTTTCATCCCCCAGCCGGCTACACCCGCGGCTAGGGGGCACGCCTTGGGCAATCGCCAAGCCCCGCAAACTCCGGTTGAGGCTCGGGTACTCACCCTTGTTTCCAAGACAACACCCAAACGGTATCAACGCCTCCGCGAGCGATCCGCCAAAAGCCGCAAAGGCCGATTCTTTCGTCGGATCCCTCGATGCCTTGCGCCACAAGGCTTTCCAGCCCCAAAACCCCCTCGCCGCAGCTCTTTTTGCCGACTTTTTTCCGGATCCCTCGCAAATGGGTCTTGCATTCCTTGCCCTGCTTGGGTTTAATAGGGGTGGAGTTGTTCCCCCTTCGGGGGGATCCCTAGAAATTGGTCGCGTAGGAATAGGGAGTATTACAACTGAATAATTCTGGGGTTGTTCCCCCTTCGGGGGGATCCCTAGAAATTGGTCGTGACTATACCTGGGTGTTTTTCCTCCCTGTTTAAGGGTGGTTGTTCCCCCTTCGGGGGGATCCCTAGAAATTGGTAGCTACTTCACAGCAGATGCTGACACACTTGATTGGTGTTGTTCCCCCTTCGGGGGGATCCCTAGAAATTGGTCCTCCGTGGGCCGTAGCCTGCAGGATTACCACCTAGTGTTGTTCCCCCTTCGGGGGGATCCCTAGAAATTGGTAAAGCTGGAATAGGCGCATTAGAGAAGGTTGGAACTAAGTTGTTCCCCCTTCGGGGGGATCCCTAGAAATTGGAAACAGGACAACTGGCCCGCCCCATCGTGGGCGGTAGCCTGTGAAGTTCCCCCTTCGGGGGGATCCCTAGAAATTGGAAACAGAGATTTTTACTCCCGTATAGGTAGAGATGTTTGTTACCGTGTTCCCCCTTCGGGGGGATCCCTAGAAATTGGAAACAGTAGTTAAACCCCGCACCAAAGGCTGCCACTAAGGCAGTTCCCCCTTCGGGGGGATCCCTAGAAATTGGAAACTGCACAAAGTTAACTCCTGATCAGATTCAGGAGTTAAATGTTCCCCCTTCGGGGGGATCCCTAGAAATTGGAAACTTGCAGTTGTCCAGCCTGAGAAACACTCGCTCTCTGTTTTAGTTCCCCCTTCGGGGGGATCCCTAGAAATTGGAAACATATATTAGAGGTACGGGCACCGACGAGTCAGCCGGGGTTCCCCCTTCGGGGGGATCCCTAGAAATTGGAAACATCTCCAATGGACAACTCTTCTACCTTAGAAGCTGCTGGGGTTCCCCCTTCGGGGGGATCCCTAGAAATTGGAAACAAGCCAATCCTGCGCCCCTGCAAGGTCTGTAAACGCACAGTCTAGCTGCGCCTGGAGTTCCCCCTTCGGGGGGATCCCTAGAAATTGGAAACGTGATCACGTTTGTAGTATGCTCCCCACAGGTCAGGTTCCCCCTTCGGGGGGATCCCTAGAAATTGGAAACGGAACTTGCTTGGGCTCACCTGTGGCCACCGACTGGTGGTGGTTCCCCCTTCGGGGGGATCCCTAGAAATTGGAAACGGAACTTGCTTGGGCTCACCTGTGGCCACCGACTGGTGGTGGTTCCCCCTTCGGGGGGATCCCTAGAAATTGGAAACGTAGGAAAAGGGCGGCCGCCGCGGTAACCTGGATGAGCGGGTTCCCCCTTCGGGGGGATCCCTAGAAATTGGAAACACGGTACAGGAACAAGCGTCCTGTGCTTGCCGTGTTGCACAGTTCCCCCTTCGGGGGGATCCCTAGAAATTGGAAACTTCTTTGGACTGACGGCGCACTGCCTTATGAACTTTTTGGGTTCCCCCTTCGGGGGGATCCCTAGAAATTGGAAACATCTCCCTCATTGGGCGGTGATGGGTGAACTGATCTAACCGTTCCCCCTTCGGGGGGATCCCTAGAAATTGGAAACAATCCGAGAGTTTATACGAGGGATACGTCCACACCCTGTGTGTACCGTTCCCCCTTCGGGGGGATCCCTAGAAATTGGAAACCGCTGGTATCTAGATCAGGGCAGAGAATACGATCAGGTTCCCCCTTCGGGGGGATCCCTAGAAATTGGAAACGACACTCCTCCCTTGTAGGGATAGAAACAACACCCAGGTGAAAGTTCCCCCTTCGGGGGGATCCCTAGAAATTGGAAACTTGAGATAACTAATAATCCTATAGCTGAATGGTTTTATGGTTCCCCCTTCGGGGGGATCCCTAGAAATTGGAAACTGGACGCTACCGGGACCAGGCCGTTGAACTTGCTACTGTTCCCCCTTCGGGGGGATCCCTAGAAATTGGAAACTGCTAATCCATCATTGTCTTGCTTAGAGCGTTTATTTGTTCCCCCTTCGGGGGGATCCCTAGAAATTGGAAACATTACGTAATTCCAATCTACAGATTGGTCAGACGTAGTTCCCCCTTCGGGGGGATCCCTAGAAATTGGAAACAGCGTTTGCTCCACAGTTAGGTTAGCAGGCGGACTTCCATGTTCCCCCTTCGGGGGGATCCCTAGAAATTGGAAACAGTAATAGGAATAGTTTTTTCTTCTTCTTGCAGTGCGTTCCCCCTTCGGGGGGATCCCTAGAAATTGGAAACTGGCCTCCCTGAGCATTAGTTGTCACCGTGTGGACAAGTTCCCCCTTCGGGGGGATCCCTAGAAATTGGAAACATGATCCCGCAGCGCGTTCTTTATCGACCGATACAGGTGTTCCCCCTTCGGGGGGATCCCTAGAAATTGGAAACACCTCTAAACAGGTAGAGCCAGTCACTCTTAAATCTTGTTCCCCCTTCGGGGGGATCCCTAGAAATTGGAAGAAATTGGAAACTAGGGCTGCAGATAGAGGCGGTGCTGCCGGATGTAGTGCTCCACGGCAGGGGGCACCAGGTAGCGGATAGACCTTCCCTTTTGGATTTGCTGCCTTAGGTAAGTGGAAGAGAGCGTCAGGGTGGGAGCTTCCAGGATTTGGGCTTGGATAGGCAACTTTTCGGCTACCGCCTGCAACACCTGGGCAGCATCGCCGGCATCCACCCGTGGGGCAACGATCCAATGGCAGAGGCGGGCCAGTTCTTCCGCTTGATACCACTGGGGCAGATCCCGCAGAGCATCCACGCCGATGATCCAGTACCACTGGGTATTGGGTTGCTCCTGGATGAGGGTGCGCAGTGTCTCGATGGTGTAGGAGCGCCCCGAACGGCGGATCTCCAGCTCTGAGCAGGCGAAGCGCTCGTGGTCGGCAATGGCCAGCTTGACCATCGCCAAGCGGTCGGCTTTGCTGGCGCCAGGGGCCAGAGGCTTGTGGGGGGGATCCCCGGCGGGCATCCACAGCACCTGATCCAGGTCAAACTGCCAAAGAGCTTGTTCTGCCATGATCAAGTGGCCATGGTGCACAGGGTTGAAGGTTCCGCCCAGAATGGCAATGCGGCGGTGCTTCATGGCTGCTGGCTCAGGTAGGTGATGGCATCCCGCAGCCAGTCTTCCGTTGGGCGGGGGTGAGTGGGCAGAGCTTGCAAGGCAGCCTGAATTTCCTGAGTGCTGTAGCCCAGGGCCAGTAAGGCCATTTCCACCTCTTCCCGGATAGGCATGGGCGGCCCCCCGGCCAAGGGTTGATCCGCAACCCCCATCCCCTGTCGCCAGTGGGCCAGCTTGGTTTTCAGCTCCAGGGCCAGCCGTTGGGCCGTTTTATGGCCTACCCCCGGCGTGAGGGAGAGCAGGCGCACGTTTTCGGTCACCACCGCCTGCACCAGCTCCGGCAGGCTGAAGGTATTCAGCAGGGCCAAGCCCAAAGCCGGCCCCACCCCCGAGACTTTGATGAGTTCCACAAACAAGTCCCGCTCGGCTGGCGAGCCAAACCCGTACAACACCAGCTCAGTCTCTCGCACCACCAAATGGGTGAACACCCGGACGGGCTCCCCCACTGCAGGCAGTTGCTTGAGAAAACGTCCTGGGGCCTTGACGCGATAGCCGATCCCCTGCACCTCAACGGTGAGGCTGCTGCGCTCTCCCCATTCGATGGCAACAAGGTGGCCGCTTAAAAACGCGATCATGCTGCGAGTTTAATCTGGGTTTGGGATGCTCTGCTCGACTGGAGCTCCAAAGTCGGCCAAGCAATCTAAAGTCCTTGCCAAAGGCTGCTTCCCTACAAGGCTATTTCACAGACCATTTCTCTACCTGTAGATTTCACAGACCATTTCTCTACCTGTAGACTGTTCCCCATCCAGCTCTGTATTCTCCCTCATCCATGCCGATTCGCCCTTTTCCCATCGGCCAATGGCTTTGGATCCTGTTCTCGCTGGGGGTGCTGCTCTTTCTCCATCTTCCTCTGCTGGTGATCGTCCTTTATGCCTTCAGCCCCGATGAGGCGACCTTGCGCTTCCCTTTGCCGGGGCTGACCTGGCGCTGGTTTGCCGTGGCTTGGGGGCGGGCCGATATTTGGCGGGCCTTGTTTTTGTCTTTGCGGGTGGCTTTGCTGGCTACCGGAGTGGCAGTGGTGCTGGGATCCCTGGCGGCAGCAGCAGTCTATCGCAGCCGATTTTTTGGCCGCGAGACGATCTCGTTTTTGGTGTTGCTGCCCATCGCCTTGCCGGGCATTGTCTCCGGGATCGCCTTGCGCTCAGCGATCCATTTGCTGGGTATCCCCTTCAGCTTTTGGACAATTGTTATCGGCCATGCCACCTTTTGTCTGGTGGTGGTGTACAACAACGTGCTGGCCCGGTTTCGCCGCATGGGACGCTCTCAACTGGAGGCTTCTGCCGACTTGGGGGCCAATCCTCTGCAAACCTTTCGGTACATCCTTCTGCCCGAACTGGCCTCGGCCCTATTGGCGGGATCCCTGCTGGCGTTTGCCCTGTCTTTCGATGAGATTATCGTCACCACCTTCACCGCCGGCCAGCAGCAAACCTTGCCGATTTGGGTGTTTAGCCAGCTCACCAAGCCTCGGCAGCGCCCGGTGATCAGCGTGGTGGCTCTGGGGGTGATTGGCCTGACGGTGCTCCCCATTTGGCTGATCCATCACTTGACCCAAGAGAAAACCACGACTCGCTGATGGCTCTTTCCAACCTCAGGCAAGGTTTGCGGCTTAGAAGGATCCCCAAGCATTGGCCGGAGTCGCTGTAACAGCAAAGAAACGCTGGCCCTGGTTGATCGCGGATCCCTTGTGAGAAAATGTAACAAGCATTTCATTTGTGAAAATTGAGGTATCTATGGCTGTCACTCGTGCCGGACGCGCCCCTCTAGTGCGGGGCAGCAGCGAGGGAAATCCTGCCAAGTTCATGGAAATGGCCAGCTCTTTGCTCAGCACCCGCACCCGCCAAGGCAGCGGCAAAAAGGTTCAGGATCGCTCTTCCTACGGCAAGGCGGGCAATCCGCAAGAGTTTATGCAGATGGCCAGTGAATTGCGCCGCTCCCTGGAGCAGCAGGGTCGGTAGCCAATCCTGTCCACCCCCAGGGGATCCCCGTCCAGTTGCCTAAGCTGGACGGTTTTCTTGCTGCTCCTCTCAAGCCAGAGGCGGCCAATCGCTTCTGAGGCCACTCACCGGTGTTGGATCCCGTTACAGGCCCAACTTCGAGTCCAGAGCTCCGCCCTTGAGCTTCTGGGCAATGAGCCGGCAGAAGAGCAGCATGTCAGGATGGGAAAAGTGCTCATCGGGGCGCTCTTGCCGGTGGACGTGATTGAGGCCAAGACGACATGAAAAACAAAGGCTTTTGGCTGGCCGGGATCCTGGGGGTAATCTTGGATCAGGCGACCAAGCACTGGGCAGTGGAACGGCTGCTGCCGGGGCCAGAGATTGAGCTGTGGCCAGGGGTGTTTCACCTCACCTACGTGGAGAATACCGGCGCTGCTTGGAGCCTGTTTGAAGATTCGGCAGAGCTCTTGAAGTGGATCTCGTTGGGGGTAGCGCTGGCATTGGGGCTGCTGGCCATCCGCGGCGGGATCCTGAGCCGTTGGGAACAGGCCGGCTATGGCTTGGTGTGGGCAGGAGCGGTGGGGAACGGCATCGACCGCTTCGTCAACGGCTATGTGGTGGATTTTTTCAATTGGGTCTGGATCCGCTTTCCGGTGTTCAACGTGGCCGATGTGGCCATCAACCTTGGGGTGGCCTGTCTGCTGATTGGTCTGCTACAGGACAACTCGAAGAAAACGGGATCGACTTCCGCCTCGCCCTGCCTGGAGAAAAAGCCCGGTCGCGACAGCACCCACTTTAAGGATTGACGAGCCGATGAACAGCCTTCAGGGATCCCTTGGGATGCTCAGGCCTTTGGCCAGGGGGATCCCCGGTCAGCTGCAAGGACTCCGTCCGCCTATTGCAAACGGCTGGCTTGCTGAGCCACCTGGCAGAAGCGCTCGACATCTGCGGGCAAAGTGTTAAAAGCCGTCACCAGGCGGATTAAGTGGTGACCTTCCCCCAGCCAGCGGTAAAACCGAAACCCCGCTCCCTCTAGGGCCTGGAGAACCGGCTCCGGCAGCTCGATAAAAACCTCATTGGCCTCGGTGGGATATACCAACCTGGCTCCCGGCAGGGATCCCAGTCCCTGCGCCAACCGTTGGGCCATCGCGTTGGCATGGCGGGCATTGCGCAGCCACACCCCATCCTGGAGATAAGCCTGCAATTGGGCAGACAAAAAGCGCATCTTCGAAACCAGATGGCCACTGCGCTTGCGACGAAACTCAAAATCGCCCACCTGATTTGGATGAAAAAACACCACCGCTTCCGCAGCCCAGGCTCCATTTTTGGTGGCCCCAAAGGACAGCACATCCACCCCCGCTTTCCAGGTCATCTCGGCAGGGGTGCAACCCAAACCAACCAGGGCATTGGCAAAGCGAGCCCCATCCATATGCACCTTGAGGCCAAAGTGATGGGCCAAATCCGCCAAGGATCTGAGCTGCTCCAAGGAGTAGAGGGTGCCAGCCTCGGTGGCTTGGGTCAGGCTGAGGCAGGCAGGTTGTACGTGATGAACCACCCCAAACCCTGCCCGCTCCAGGGCCGTTTTTAAGTTGCCCCAGTCGATACGGCCTTGTTCCCCTGGGATCCCCACCAACTTGGCCCCACCTGTAAACAGCTCCGGCGCTCCACATTCGTCCAGATTGATATGAGCTTCGGGATGGCAATAAATGGCCCCGTAGGGCGGGGTGAGCACCGAAAGGGCCAAGGCGTTGGCAGCAGATCCCGTTGCCACCGGAAACACCGCCACTTCATGCTCAAAGATCTCGGCGAAGAGCCTCTGCACCTGCGCTGTGCATTCGTCCCCTCCATAGGGCATGGCGGATCCCTTGAGGGCCAACAGGGCTTCCATCACCTCAGGACAGGCGCCTGTGACATTGTCGCTGCAAAAGTTCATGGCCTGGACAACTGGGGGATCTCGCCGAGGAAAGGTTAGGGCCAGTTTATTTCGCGCCAACCCAACCGGGATCCTCCAAAGTATCCCAGTCCCGACCTGCCTCTCCCTCGACCGCTTGCAATGGCGGGATGGAGTCCTGTTCAGGATGGGAAGGCGGCACAGGCTGGTCGCGATAGGGGGATGGAGTCTCTGCACTCCACCACAACCCCAAAGCGGGCCCCAACCCCAACAACAGGCCCAGCCCCGCCGGCGCAACAATGCCGGAGCCCAGGCTCATCAACAGGGCAAAAGCAAAATTAGCTACATAGAGCACCAGCGGCCCCACCAACTGGCGGCGGTCAAGGATGGGTTGATCCTCGCCCCACAGCAGATTGGCCACCGTCATAAAGGCAGCCCCGGTCAGCATCCAACCCCCGAAGTTTTGCAACGGCATGCCGAAGAAGGGCCCCGGCTGAAACCACGTCCAAAACGGGATCAAGCCGCGGGTCATGGCCGGATCCAGCACGAAGTCCCAGGCGGTGAGCAGCAGGGCCCCCAACATGATGGCCTCGAAGTGGATCAACCAGTGGCGCTGGGTTTGCAGAGCCACACGCGCCAACAAATAGGACGACAACCCCACATAAAACCAAGACAGAGGGATGGTAAAAGGCACCAAACCGGCAATCTTGTAGCCCAGCCCACTCAGGTAGCCATAGTTGCCAAAGGGGATCCCAGTGCTGGTACCCAACAGCTCACTGCCCAAGGAAATGCCCACCGCCGGGATCAAAAACATCAATAGGCGCCGCACCCCCAACAGCCGGGATCCCATCAGAGCTGCCGCCAGCGCACCGAACACCATGTAGGCCACGCCGCCATTGCCCATGCTCAAGGAGAAAGCTTGAATGCCAATGGGGGGCAAACTGGCCACCCACTCAGGATGGGGTACAACCCAGAGCAACCCTGCCAACCCAAAAAGCAAAGACAGAATGTGCAAACCCAGAGCTAAGGCCTCCAGCCGCTGCCAAATCGAGCCAGACAGGGGCAGAACACTTCGCCCAACAGAAGACTGGAAAGGCAGGCTGACGAGAACACCAGAGGACGAGAACCAACGCATGAGAAACTCCCGAAGAGTGGTTAAGCGAAGCCGCTCTGTCTCCTTGCAACCCATACGGCGGCTGAGGGGAAAAGCGGATGGCCTGAAGAGAGAGCCCGAAGCCAAGAATGAACCCGCTTGTTTGCAGGCCGGCCTACTTGGGATGGCCCTCTGGGCAGGGATGTCACCACCGCTAACGGTGACACTGCTGATATTTTGCTGTCTATTGTATCAATTCGTAAACATCTCGCCCGTTTTTCCTCAGGTCTCCTCCCCGTCTTCGCCGCAGGGATCCCGGGTGGGGGTGTACGCCCAGTTGGCTCGTGCTGTGGAGCGCCAGGACTGGCTTCAGGCCCTGCAGCTGGTGGATCTGTTGCAGCAGCACACGGAAGATCCCGCCCAGCGTCAGGATCTGGAAGACTATCGGCTGGAGCTGGAAAAATATCGTTCTGCTTATGGGGATCCGCCGCCGCCCCAGTGGCCGTTTTTGCACAAGCCCTTTGTTGGGGAATTTCCTGTCACCAACCTCTTCGACCATGACTTGCCTTTGGGGGAGAGGGATGGCAACAGACGGTTTGTGAGTGGGCAAGGCCAAGTTTGGATCCCTGGCCCGCTGCACCCGTGTGGCAAAAGCGATGGCCATGCCGGTTATGACTGGGAGATGCCGGTGGGCACCCCGATCCTGGCCGCTGCCGCCGGTCGGGTCACCTTGGCCCGCGAGGAGCCGGAGTTTTTTTGCCCCAGCTTGGGCCGGCTGGTCAGGGGGTTGCGGGTGCGCCTTCTGCACGAGCCAGAATTCTCCGATGGGGAGAGAGCAGACAGAAGAACCCTTCCCCGCTGGGAAACCCTCTACGCCCACCTCAGCCAAGTTGGGGTGCAGGAGGGGCAAGTGGTGGCCCCAGGAGAAATCATCGGCCTATCGGGAGACAGCGGCTGTGCCAGCGGGCCCCATCTTCATTTCGAGGTACGTCGCTTCGACAACACCAACTCCGGCCAACCAGCTGCCGTCGATCCCTACGGGTGGTTTGGGTCTGGCCTGGATCCCTGGAGCATTCATCCCCTTGGGGCCGAAAGCCTGTTCCTTTGGCAGGTGGGACAAGCCCCCA
Organism: Thermostichus sp. MS-CIW-36; assembly: GCF_054059035.1. Classification (NCBI taxonomy): domain Bacteria; kingdom Bacillati; phylum Cyanobacteriota; class Cyanophyceae; order Thermostichales; family Thermostichaceae; genus Thermostichus; species Thermostichus sp. MS-CIW-36. Next base: position 29,416 of record NZ_JBSSBR010000001.1, on the reverse strand, counting down.
GTTTGGGAGCATGCCTCTAACCCCCAAAACCCTGAACTTTGCTGAATTTACTGAGCTTTAGGCGGTTTGGCAAAAGTCATTGAGAGGGATATAGTAGACCAAGTTTCCCCCTGATCCTTGAGTCCACCGCAACGGTTGCCGGGAAGTGAAGGGGGAAAGCGCTCGGGGGGTATTCCTCAGGGCTTTGCGGGATACCGCCTTCCTGTTTGGACTCCGTCCCGCTGACGCGAACAGAGATAGGCAGGATGCGATCGCTTCTTTCCTGAACTATGTTCAGGAGAGTTCAGCGTGAATGTATCAGCTTGCTGGCAAGGGCAGCGATAGCCGAGACGGACATCCGCTCCACGCGAGACCTCGCTGACAAAGATGGATATTGACAGGCAGATTCACAACAGTCACAACAGATGATGGACTTATAGATCTCGACGGACAAAGCCATCCCCCTCCCATTGGTAGAGGGTAGCCCTCAAATCACGGCTGGCACCGGGCGGGCTTGAGATGACCAGGATCCCTTGCGGGCTGACCCGCAGGCTGGCATTGCTCAGATCCGTCACGCTCAGCAGCGGCACAAGTCCCTCAGGCCGGTGTTCCAAGACCAAGACAGAGCGCAGCAGGCTGATGCCCCCTCGCTCGGTGAGGAGCACCAACTTGGGCTGTGGGCTGGAGGTAATGTCCGTGCGCAGGTGAGCCTCCACCAACCGCCCTGGGATCGGCTCAGCTGTGTGGAGTAGACGAAAGCTATACCCCCCCTGGTGCTCGAAGCTGAGAACGCGCACCACCGGCTCCACGGTGGGCTGCCGCTGAATCTGAAACACGGCCACCACATCCTGGCGAGATGGAGAGGTTAGGCTGGCCGGGAACAGGCGCAGGTTTTCACCGCGATTGCCGCGAATAAAATCCCACCAGATGGATTGATTGAATAAAGCCACGACCCCACCTCGAGCAGTGCCACCCTCAGAAGGAACCGGCAGCAGCGGAAGCACGGGCTGGGGATAGGCAGGAACAGCAGCAACCGGTAGAGTGGCAGCCAAGGCCGCTCCCCAGGCTATTCGACCACAGGAATACAGCAGTTTCCGCATATTTCCTCACTCCTCGCCCCTAAAATTCTAAAGGACTCCAAGGTTCTCCCAGTCAACCAAACAGCCGGGATACAGGGATCCCTTTTATGTCGAACGCAACCTCGATCTCACCTTGATCTCGCCTGGCAATGGGCTACCAAGTTAGGGTGAAAAGCCTGGAGCTTCCTCTGTAGCCAACAAAGTCGGCTTGGAGAGACGCCCCGCCAATTGGAAAGGGATCCCCCAGGAGCAAGGGGCAGCCCCCCCGACGGAGAGCTTTATTTTTCAGCAGCCAAAAACAATTGGGCCCGCCAAAAGCAGGCAATGGACTTGCTGTCCAAATCCATTCCCAAACGGGCCATTTCTGTAAGCTCAGAAGCAGAAAACTCCACTACGGTAATATCTTCATCCTCATCCTTATCGGGAGGGGAATCCAGCACTTCCAGCTCCCGCGCCAAATAGGCATACATAATCTCGCTGGAATAGCCGGGGCACAAATAAAATTGGCCAAGGGGATCCCAGCGATGGGCACGCAGGCCCGTTTCTTCTTCCAGCTCGCGGCGAATGGTGTCATCGGGATGCTCCCCTGGCTCGACTGTGCCTGCCGGAAATTCATAAAGGTAGGAGGCAACCGCAAAGCGATATTGACGAATGCAGACGAACTTGCCTGCTGCAGTTACAGGCACGGCCACCACCCCCCCGGGATGGATGAGGTACTCCCGCTCCCCCTCTTTGCCGTTGGGAAAACGCAAACGCTGGCTGACGAAGGTGTATTTATGGCCTTGATAGCGCAGGCGCTCGCGAATCACCTGAGATGGGTTTTGCATGGCAAGGGATCCCGAGAGTAGAGCCGCTCTCAGCTTAATGGTTTTCGGCGCTGTTGCAACCGGGCAATCCAGAGGGATTCACACGCCCTTGGGATCCCGTGTCTGGGGTAGAGTCAGGAAAAGCACAAAAGTTGCAGGCCATGATTTACCCTCCCTTGAAGGAGTTTCTTGCCCTTACCCAACAGGGCAACTTCATCCCGGTGTACCAGGAATGGGTGGCGGATTTGGAAACGCCGGTTTCTGCCTGGTATCGGGTTTGTGCTGGCCAGCCCTACAACTTTCTCCTGGAGTCGGTGGAGGGGGGGGAACAGGTGGCCCGCTACAGCTTCTTGGGCTGCGACCCCCTGTGGGTATTGGAAATACGGGGAGATCAAGCCCTACAGCGCTACCGCGATGGCCGACAGGAGCACCACCAAGGGGATCCCTTTGCCATCTTGGCCCGCTGCTTGCAGCCCTATGAGCCGGTGCATTTGCCGGAATTGCCCAGCAGCATCGGCGGCCTGTTTGGCTACTGGGGCTACGAGCTGATTCGCTGGGTCGAACCCAAGGTGCCCATCCACCCCCTGCAGCCGGGGGATCCCCCTGACGCCGTTTTTATGCAGGTGGACAGCATTTTGCTCTTCGACCAGGTGAAGCGCAAGATCTGGGTGGTGGCCTTCGCCGATACCCGTCACCACGCTCCTGAGGAAGCCTATGCCCAAGCCTGCCGGCGGGTGGAAAAGCTGATGCAGCAGCTCAGCGCTCCTCTTTCTCTGGCCCATCTGCACCTCAACTGGAAGCCTCACCTGCCAGAAAGGACTCCGTCCCGCTGGCGCGAACAAATCCCTCCCAGCACCCTGAGCCGCCCGGCCTACTGCCAAGCGGTGGAACGGGCTAAGGACTACATCCGCGCCGGAGATATCTTCCAGGTAGTGCTCTCGCAGCGGTTTACCATCTCCTTTGCGGGGGATCCCTTTTGCCTCTACCGCTCGTTGCGGCTGATTAACCCTTCCCCTTATATGGCGTTTTTGCAGTTTGGGAATCTCTGCCTCATCGGCTCCAGCCCAGAGGTGATGGTCAAACTCAGCCGGGTGGGAGAAGACCGCATCGCCACCGTGCGCCCCATTGCCGGCACCCGCCCCCGTGGCACCACCCCTCAGGAAGACCGGCAGTTAGAGCAAGAGCTGTTGGCAGATCCGAAAGAACGGGCCGAACATGTGATGTTGGTGGATCTGGCCCGCAACGACCTGGGACGGGTCTGCCAACTGGGATCTGTGCAGGTGGATGACCTGATGCAGATCGAGCGCTACAGCCATGTGATGCACATTGTCAGCAACGTGGTGGGGCGGCTGGATCCCCAGTACAGCGCCTGGGATCTGCTGCGGGCCACCTTCCCCGCCGGAACCGTTACGGGTGCCCCCAAAATCCGCGCCATGCAGATTATTCATGAGCTGGAAGGATGCCGCCGCGGGCCCTATGCCGGCGCCTATGGCTACTACGACTTTTCCGGCCAACTGAACACCGCCATCACCATCCGCACCCTGCTGGTTCATCAGGGCCAGGTGAGCTTGCAGGCCGGGGCAGGTATTGTGGCCGACTCGGATCCGGAGCGGGAATACCAAGAATGTCTGAACAAAGCGCGGGGCATGTTAATGGCTGTGGCCAGTTTGCAGGAGACCTAGCCCATGTTGGCCCAGTTGCGCTTCAGCCCTGCGGTTCGCGTCAGCGGGACGGAGTCCTTACAGGAGCTCCAGCAGCCGGATCCAGAGACCGTAGAGCAGGCTTTTGAACTGTTTTCCACAGAGGGCTATCTGGTGTTGCCGGAGATCTTTCCCCCCGAGCTCATCGACAAGTTGCACAGCAGCTTTCTGGCCACCTACAGCCACTACTGCACCCACGAAAACCACGCCGATGCCCTGTTAGTGGGCAATAGACGGGTGATGGTAACGGTTCGCCTGGAGGGCCCCTTCAACGATCCCCTCATCTATGCCCATCCTCTGATCTTGCCCATCCTGAAGCGGATTTTGGGGCCGGAGTTGATCTTGAGCGGGCTGGGGGCGGTGGTCTCTCTGCCGGGATCCGCCGATCAACAAGTTCACCGGGATCTGTCTCATCTGTTTGGCGACGAGACCTTGGATGCAATCATTCCTTGCTATGCCCTGAATTTGCTTATTCCTCTGGTGGAGGTCAACGAAGAGAACGGCATGACCCGTCTCTGGCCCGGCAGCCATGCGGTCTTCGATGCCCACTATACCGAGCTGGCCCAGCAGATGCCCTTTGTCGATCCGCCCCTGGCCAAGGGATCCTGCCTCCTGTTTGACTACCGCCTGATTCACCTGGGTCGGGCCAATCGCTCGCCCGCTCCCCGTCCTCTTCTCTACAACACCTACAGCCGCGCTTGGTTTCGGGATCCCATCAATTACACTCAGCAACCTCCCCTGGTGATCCCGGCCCAAGAGAAAGAGCGGATCCCAGCCGAGCATCAGCGCCTATTCGTGACGGCACAGATTGTGTAGACGGCCCGGAACTGCGAGCTGACCGGCCAAGACTTCCCAAGCGCTCCGCGCCATCCGCCTTTGTCCTTCTGGGAGGGGAGAGTGTGGAATTGCAACAGACCGTTTCGGAGCGACTGGATAACGACCCTGACTTTAAACTTTCTGACTCTTTCCTCTTGTTTGAGCAATCCGGCTAGGATGTCTCAGAATGGGGGTGGTTATCCCCGTTATTGCAGTTTGATTGCGCATCCCACCATGAGCGAAAAGATCCCTCAAGATCCCTCCTCGCCGGAAATGGCGGCTGAGATGGCCTTTGCTGCAGAGCCCAGTTTAGAGGAGGTAGGAGCTACTGCGGAAGAAACCACCCCAGACTCGGATCCCGGCAAGGGATCCCCTGGCACCGGCGGGTCGAATGCGCAGCGTGTCCGTCAACTGCTGGGCATGAAAGGAGCAGAGGTGGAGTCTCGCTCCATTTGGCAGTTGCACTTGCAACTGATGAAGCCTGTCACCTGGATCCCTTTGGTGTGGGGTCTGATTCCGGGGGCGGCATCTTCCGGTCACTTCACCTGGACTTGGGAGAATGTGGCTCTCATTTTGGTGGGCATGATCCTGGCGGGCCCCCTGATGACGGGCTATACCCAAACGGTGAACGAATACTACGACCGCGAGATCGACGCCATCAACGAGCCCTACCGCCCCATTCCCTCCGGCGCTATTTCTCTGCAGCGGGTGGTTATCCAGATCTGGGTGCTGCTGATCTTGGGGTTGGGCTTGGCCTACGCTCTGGACTGGTACACGGGCCATGACTTCCCGGTGATCACCTGCATTGCCTTGGCGGGAGCCCTGATTGCCTACATTTACTCGGCGCCCCCCCTGAAGCTCAAGCGCAACGGCTGGCTGGGCAACTATGCCCTTGGTGCCAGCTACATCGCCCTGCCCTGGTGGACAGGCCACGCCTTGTTCGGCGAGCTAAACTGGACGGTCTGCATCCTGACGCTGATCTACAGCTTGGCCGGGCTGGGGATTGCTGTGGTCAACGATTTCAAAAGCATCGAAGGGGACAGGCAGTTTGGCTTGGCCTCTTTGCCGGTGATGTTCGGGGCGATGGGGGCCGCTTGGATCTCGGTGCTGATGATCGACCTGTTCCAGTTCGGCATGGCCTCGTTTTTGCTGGGGGCGGGCCTAAAACTTTACGCGGCCCTTTTGGTGCTGCTGATCATTCCCCAAATAACCTTCCAAGATATGTACCTCCTGCGGGATCCTTTGAACAACGATGTGAAATACCAAGCCAGCGCGCAGCCCTTTTTGGTGTTGGGCATGTTGGTGGTCGGGCTGGCGTTGGGCCGCTCGGGGCTGTGGTAGTCGAGCCGACGGCAAAGTGCCCATCTTGGCAACAGAGGTGACGGCTTCCGCCCTGGGTTCGGCCCGACATCTGGGCCAAGATCAAGTCAAGATCAAGTTAAGTTGAGCCAGGGATCCATCCCCTGCAAGGATCGTTGGCGGATCCCTGGAAGCTGTTATGGCCCTGGGCCAAAGGAGATATCCAATGAAGCTGTTGTTTCCCCTCCAACTCGGCCTAAGCCTGGCTTTGCTCTTGGGGCCGCTGGCCATCTCTCCCGCCCAAGCACAGCGGATCGTCATCGACGGGCGGGGGATCGTGGTAGAACCCAGCACAGGTGGCTCGGTGATCCTCAATCCCGACCAGCCGGTCTTTTCTCCAATCTTGCCCTCTGCAGTTCCTTTTTCCATCGATGAAGAAGGCAGGATCGTCTCCGCCCCTGGCTACCGCTGCAGTGCGGCTACTGCTGCCGACAACTCCCCCATCATCTGTCGCTCCCAGTTCAACCGCAACGACGTGGTGGTGTATGAGCGGGACGGCCAATCCAACACCTTCTTCGTAAATGCTGACAACACAGTGATCCGGCCCTCCGGCAGTGGGCTGCGGATTTTGCCCAGCTCTGAACCGGTGACTCCCTCGGGTAGCGGCCTGCGCATCATCCTGGATTGAGGGCAGGGATCCCTTCACCTCTTGTCCAGTTGCAACCGCAGCATTTGCTCTGCATCCTAGAGAGGTTTGGCGAAGAAATAGCCCTGGCCATACTCGCAGTTCAACAACCTCATTAAGTGCAGTTGCTGTAGGGTTTCGATCCCCTCGGCAGTGACATCCATTCCCAGGCTGCGGGCCAAGGTGATGATCAGGCAATGGTCTCGGCATTTTCTTCATTCGGCCCCCAGCGCGAGATGAAGGAGTGATCGATTTTCAGGCCATTTTTTCAGGCCATTGATGAGGTAATCCTGCAGGCCCCTGAGAGAGGAGTAGCCTGGGCCGAAGATCAAAACCCCCGCAATTGCGCCAGTTGCTCTGCCGCTAGAAACCGTAGCCTATTTTGCGGTCTAAGGAGATCTTTCGGCGCTGGGGTGGTATTGTTGCCGTCTTTCTTCCAATTCCATCAGGATCTGCTGATGACGCTGCCGGGTGATTGGGTAGAACCACACCAGCAAGATCCCGCCGATCAAAGCCACTCCCGGTAAGGGGCCAATGGCAACGCGAATGGCCAACAAAGCCGATTCCGGCTGGATGGGCAGGGCCTCTCCGGCCACCGAAGGCACAAAGCCGGCCCAATCCAGAGCTTGCCCCACGAAAAACAGTCCCAGCGCCAGGCCCACCTTTTGTAAGAAGACCATAAAAGCGTAGAAGATCCCCTCCCGCCGCTCCCCGGTTTGTAGTTCATCCAGATCGATCACATCCGGCAACATGGACCAAGGGCCGAGATAGGCCGTAGCAGAAACCCCAATGCCGGCCAACAGAGCCAGCCCAATCATGATCCCTTGCTGGCCGGGCTGGAGGAAAAACAGGCCCGCCTGCGAGATCAGCCAAAACCCCGCCCCGATAAGGTACATGGTGCGCTTGTCCAGATGGGTGCTCAGTTGGGTCCAACCGAACAGCGTCAGCACTGCGATCCCCTGTACCGCCAGTACCACCAAGGAAATCCACACCTCCGGCAGGCCCATCCAGAAGACGATGAAATAAGGGATGATTGTGGCTGTGAACTGAAACGCTAGCCAAGAACACAGGTAGATGCCGCTGACAAACAGGTAGGGGCGGTTGCTGAAGGCCACCCGCAGTTGTTGAACCAGGGGCATGGGATCCCGTTGGGATGGATACCGTTCTCGCACCCCCCAAAAGCAGATCAGCAAGGGCACAGCCGAGATCACTCCAAAACAGGCTCCCGCCAGCAGGTGGCCGGCAGCCCGATCCGGCAGCAAGTTGACCAAGAGCGGAAAGGTAACCACCGCAACCATGCTGCCCCCTACAGAGAAGGCAAAGCGGAATTGGTTGAGCTGGGTGCGCTCGTCGTAATCCTGGGTCAGCTCCGCTGTCAGGGAGGCGTAGGGAATATTGGCCGCAGAGTAGAAGGTATTGAACAAGAGCGACACCGCCAGGTAGTAGGCAAACAGGGGGCCAATCCGACCGGGAAAAGGGATCCACCACTGGGCCAGGAACGTGAGGCCAAAGGGGAGGGCTGCAAACAGCAGCCAGGGGCGGCGACGGCCCCAACGGGTGCGGGTGCGGTCGCTGAGAATGCCGATGATGGGATCGTTGATGGCATCCCAAAAGCGAGTGATGGCGTAGATGCTGCCGGCTAGGCCTGCCGACATGCCAACGGTATTGGTGAGAAAGGGCAGCAGGAAAAAGATGAGGATGTTGGCCGTCATGCCTGTGCCCAGATCCCCCACCCCATAGGCCAGCTTCGTCCACAAACTGAGTCGCTGTCTGGTCATCATGTCCCCCTGGAATGCCAGGATTCCAGTGTAGGGGGTAGGTGGAGATTTCTTTTTTGGGGATCCCTGGAAAAGCTGATCAAAATTCAGGGTCTTCTCCCAGTTCCCGTAGCCGCTGGGCCAGTCGTTCGGCTCGGGAGCGTTCTAGGTCTGCCCGTTGCCGTTCCAATTCAGCCCGCTGCCGTTCTAGTTCAGCTCCCGTAGGCAACAATTGCCCTGCCCTATCATACCAGCGCACCCAAAAGCGTTCTCGCCCCTCGTAGGATCCCCACCACCGACCGATACTCAAGTCCAAATCGGGCAACAGAATGGGGGGATGTTCTCCAGCGCCTGAGCCGGGGAGCAGCTCATAGTGTCCGCCCTGGAGTTGATAAACATTCAGCTCATCGGTCTCTAGCTCGAAGGTGACGTAGTAGGGGATCCGCAGCCGCCTTTCGTAGAGCTGGAATTTGGCTTGTCCGGGTTTTTCTTCCCCCTGGTCGTTGCAGATGATCTCCAAGATGAGAATAGGCAAGATATTCCCTTCATCCCAAACCACATAACTTTTGCGGGCAGTGCCATCCCGCCAACGGGGAACCCCCAGCACCAGAAACAAATCTGGAACAATGACCTGCCGGGGTAGGGCGTAGTAAAGGCCCATATTGCAAGCCACAAAAAAGTCTTGCCGATCCGACCAGTGCAGCAGCAGCGGCTCCCGGAGGAGGGGGTATTGGCGGCCTTGATCCTCGTTGTCCAAGGGGGTGTCGTCTGTATCGGGCAAGTCGTGCTGGGTGGGCCAGCGATAGGGGGTAATGGTCATGGCCGGGCAGGAGCAGTATGCCTCCACTGTAGCGAATGGGTTAGGACTGCATTTGGCTCATCGCCTCCAGATCCAGCACTTCCGCCACCTGCTCTGGGGTCATGAGGTTGCGCTCCAAAACAATCTGTCGAATGGGCTGGCCGGTTTCCAGAGAAGCCTTGGCCACCTCTGCCGCTTGTAAGTAGCCGATGTAGGGGTTGAGAGCAGTCACCAAAGCCAGCGTCCCTTCCGCGTAGCCGCGGCATCGCTGCGGTTGGGGGGTGATGCCTTGAATGCAGCGCTCGGTGAAGACCCGCAGGCTGTTGTTTAGGATCTGTAGGCTGTGCAGGAGGTCATAAGCAATGAGGGGCATCATCACGTTCAGCTCAAATTGCCCCGCCTGAGCACAGAGGGTGATGGCGGTATCCAGCCCGATCACCTGAAAGCAGACCATGTTCAGCATCTCGGCCATTACCGGGTTATACTTTCCGGGCATGATGGAAGAGCCGGGCTGAACCGGGGGGAGTTGGATCTCCTTGAGGCCGGTCTTGGGGCCGGAATCCATCAGCCGCAGGTCGTTGGCCAACTTGATGCCATCTTGGGCCAAGTTGCGCAGGGATCCCGACAGATGCACAAAGGGGGCCATGCTCTGCATCGCCGCCATCAGGTGGGGGGCAGGGGTCAGGGGTAGCTGAGTATATTCCGCCAGCCGTTGCACCACCCGCTGCCGATACTGGGGATGGGTGTTGAGGCCGGTGCCGACGGCGCTTCCCCCCAGCCCCAAGCTGCACAGGGCCTGGCTGGCCTCCTCAATCCACCGACGGTGTTGGGCAAAGATGGCCGCGTAGGCGCCGAAGCTATCCCCCAGCCGCACTGGCACCGCATCCTGCAAATGGGTGCGACCGGCCTTGAGGATCCCGTGAAAGTCTTTTGCCTTCTGCTCGAGGGCTGCCACCAAATTGTCTAGAGTGCCCAGCAGATCCCGTCGCACCCGCAGCAGGGCAGCCAGACGAATGGCGGTGGGGATGACATCGTTGGTGGACTGGCCGTAGTTGACATGGTCGTTGGGGCTGACCCGCTCGTAGCGGCCCTTGGGCTCCCCCAGGATCTCCAGAGCGCGGTTGGCCAGCACTTCGTTGACGTTCATGTGGTGGGAGGTGCCCGCCCCCGCCTGGTACACATCCACCACAAACTGATCCCGCAGGGATCCCTGGAGGATCTCATCCGCCGCTTGGACAATCGCCTTGGCCACCTCTGCCGGAATGCACCCCAACTCCCCATTGACCTCTGCCGCCGCTTTTTTGATCAGCACGCAGGCTTCTACATACTCCGGCAGGGGCTTGAGGCCGCTGATGGGAAAGTTCTCTAGGGCGCGGACGGTTTGAATGCCGTAATAAACCGACTGCGGCAGTTGCCGCTCCCCCATCGAGTCCCGCTCGCTGCGTACCTCGGCCAAGGCGTTCTCCTCTCCCGTTCGCGGATCCTTGGGCTAGCTTCCGGTAGTCCCCTCCGAGGGTGTCTCGAGGGCCGGGGATCCTTTCTGTAAGTTCTGTAAAGTGGCCAGCAACTGTTGGCCGAGGCGCTCGTTGTTCTCGGCCAAGACCAACACCATGGCCGCACAGGCCAGGTGCACCCCTGCTCGAAATTCCGCCGAAGACTTGTACTGGATCAGCGCCTCGCTATCTCCTTCCCGCGGGCTGAGGATGAGCTGAACCGACTTTTGGGCCAACTCTGTCAGTTCCCGTTCCGTTAAACCGAGCTGCACCGCTTCTGCCCTCCCTGCTGGCCGACAAACAACCTTTGATCCCATCAGGATCGCCACTTTGGTATCCTACCGCGGTTGTTGCCCCAATCTGGCAGGATCCCCAAGTGAGCGGGCCTTGACAACTCTTGATAGCTCTAGAAGGAGGTAGAAAATGCCGGTTAGTATAGGTGCAGCATGCCTTAGCCTGCGGGCCGATAGCCGACTTTGATTGGATAAGTTCAAATCCACGGGTCGGCACTGCTCCTAGGGGGCTTGCTTCTACTTAGCATGGGTTTTGTGCTGTTCATTTCGTTGAGAGAGGAAAACTTGACCGTAGAGCGTCCACTTGACCGCTTCCCCCGCAAGCAGCGTGCAGAGCTGCCGGCCATCAACGAGCGCATCCGCTTCCCCAAAATCCGCCTCATCGATACCGACGGCACCCAGTTGGGGATCATGAGCCCGCGCGAGGCCCTGCGCCTGGCAGAAGAAAAAGATCTGGATTTGGTCTTGGTGAGCGAAAAGGCCGATCCGCCCGTCTGCCGCATCATGGACTACGGCAAGTTCAAGTTTGAGAAGGAGAAAAAAGAACGGGAGGCCCGTAAGAAGCAACACACCGCCGAGATCAAGGAAGTGAAGTTTCGCTACAACATCGGCGAGCACGATTACCATGTCCGCCTGCGCAGCGCCCAGCAGTTCTTGGGGGATGGAGACAAGGTGAAAGCCACCGTGATGTTCCGCGGTCGCGAGGCCCAGCACGCCGAGCTGGGGGAAGAATTGCTGCAGCGCTTGTTCAAAGACCTGGAGGGCGTGGCGGAAATGCAGCAGCCTCCCCAAAAGGAAGGGCGAAACATCACGATGATTCTCTCTCCCAAAAAATCGGTCTGAGGAGGGATCCCACCTATGCCCCTTGCGGTTGGGGATCCGGCTCCGGAGTTCACCCTGCCCGATGCCGAGGGCAATCTCATCAGCTTGAGCCAGTTGCGGGGCCAGCGGGTGGTGCTCTATTTTTACCCGCGGGACAACACCCCCGGCTGCACCCAAGAAGCCTGCGGCTTTCGGGATGCCTACGCTGACTATCAAGCCCACGGCATCGCCATCTTGGGGGTGAGCGCCGACGATGCCCGTTCCCACCAAAAATTTGCCCAGAAGCTGCAACTGCCCTTCCCCCTGTTGGTGGATGAGGGGGCCAAGGTGGCCAGGGCTTACGGGGTCTATGGGCCGAAAAAGTTCATGGGCAAAGAGTACAACGGCATTCACCGCACCACTTTTGTTATTGATCCGGAGGGGAAGATCGAGGCCGTTATCACCAAGGTCAAGGTGGAAACCCACGCAGCGGAGCTGCTCAAGCAGTTGACCGGCTCTTAGGCTTTCCGGTGGGAGTTCGGCAGACCTGCTGCTGGGCTCGTTGTTCTGGAACCTGAGCCAAGACGGGAACGAAAAGAGCAAAAAAAGATGTAAAGTGCCGGTATTGATTCCTCGTGGGCTAGGGCCGTGTCCCGACGCAGCCGTACCCTCAAGTCGATTCACGACAGCTACCAAATGTTGGGTTTGGCCGGCCAAGGGCAGTACGGGCGTGTATTCTGTGCCCGTCCCCGTCAAGGAGGAGACCTGGTGGCCCTGAAGGAGCTGCCGGCGGAGCGCTTTCCCACCCAAAATCTGCTGCGGGAGCTGCGCCATCTGCTCACCCTCAACCACCCCAACATTACCCGCTGCTACGCCCTCGAACATGCCCGCGAAGGTCGCTACCTGGTGTTGGAGTACTGCGAGGGAGGCACGCTGCGGGAGCTGATCGACCAGGTGGAGCAAGGGCTGTGGCTGCCGGTCAAACAGGTTTTGGGCTTTGTGGATCAGATTTTGGCCGGGTTAGATCATGCCCACCGGCAGGGGGTGATCCACTGCGATGTCAAGCCCGAGAACATCCTGCTCAAGCCCACGCCCCAGGGCTGGCAACTGAAGCTGACGGATTTTGGCATCGCCCGTCGCCTGCAGCCTGCTGCCGGCGAGATCACCGCCACCGGATCCCCTGCCTACATGGCTCCCGAGCGCTTCTACGGTCAGTTTAGCCCTGCCTCGGATCTCTACGCGGTGGGGATCATCCTGCTGGAGCTGCTGACGGGCCGGCGGCCTTTTTCCGGATCCCCCAGCCAGTTGATGCACGCCCACCTCAACCAGCCGTTTGTCTGTCCCGAAGGGATCCCTGCCCCGCTGCGGGAGGTGCTGGAGATAGCCCTACGCAAGTTGCCCTTGCGGCGGTTCCGCACTGCTGCCCAAATGCGGTCGGCTTTGGCGGTGGTTGCCCAAGAGTGGCAAGAGCCGGCCAGTTGTTGGGTTGGCCCTCGCCTGCCCAGATGGCCGCCCCCTGGGGTACAGGTTTGGGATCTGCCGGATCTGGGCTCTGTTGACACTGGCGGGATGGAGTTCCTGGCCGAGCAAAAGTTCTGCATCTGCGAGGATCCCAGCGGCTCCAGATCCCCGCTGCTGTTGCGGGTGACCCCCCAGAGGCTGGAATGGCTGGAGCTCCAGAACCTTGCCCTGGGATCCCCTGCTTTGGCCCATTTTTCCCTGGACGAGCCAATTCGGGCGGTGCTGCCCTTGAACACCTTCCCGGAAGCCCTGGCCTTCTCCCGAAGCAGCCTTTTGCACCTCAGCCCCAGCCACATCCGCACCTTGCTCAGCTTTGAGGAGGATTGGCAGGCCACCTGGCTGGCAGAGCGACAGGAGCTGGTCTGGGCCACCGCCCAAGAGTTGGGGGCCGTACAATGGCAGCCGGCCACGTCGACAGGAACACAGCCTTTCCCCGATTCCCGGTGCTATTTTCGTTGGCCTTGGCAGGGATCCCTGTCCCGCTTGCTGGCCCTCTCGGAGCATCTGGTTTTGTTGACAGGTGTGGGGCAGCAGTGGGTGGAGATGAGCCTCTTGCCCTATCCCAAGGGACGCCATCCCGCTGTCGCGACCGGTTGGTCTCTGCAGACGGGATCCCAGCCCATTCGCTATCGCCTGCCCTTGGATCCCCAAGGGGGGGTGATCAGCTTGGGAGAACGGTTGCTCTTTGCGGCAACAGATGAGGGAAGGGAAGGCCAGCAAGGTTGCTGCCCCTATCTCCACTCGGTGCAGGTGAATCCGCTGCGGGTGCGCCGCTGGTTTTTGAAAGGTTGGCCTGTCCAGATGGCCAAGGCTCCTTGGGGAGTGCTGCTGTTGTGTCGAGATGGGGAACAATCCACTTCCCTCTGGCTGTATGGTGAAAAAGGGGATCCCCTGGCCCAGATGGCCGTGCCTGACGGCTCACAGGTGTTGCAAGTGGGCCAAAGAGGCAAGGTTTGGCTGCAAGTGCCCAAAGCAGAGAAATCTCACCTGTCTCAGCTTTGGCAATTGGATCTGAACTGCTTGCCGGTGAGTGGACAGCCTTCCCAGGTGATGCTGTGCGACCCAGCGATCTAGAGTTTCGCCAAGGACTCCGTCCCGCTGTCGCGACCGGACTCGGCCAGAACCGCTATCAGCCCTAAGATCAAGTTTGAAGATCAAGTTTGGCCAGATGCCCGGCCAGCTCTGCTGGGCTGTGGACCAGGGGAGTGGTGATCTGTCCAGCCTGTTGGAGAACAAGCATGAGTCAGTATCTGCCGGAACCTGCTGCTGTGGAGGAGGATCCCAGCTTGTTGGTAGAGCGGCTGCGCCGCAAAGAGGGCCGGTGGCTGGATTGGGCCAAGGCCTGTCAAGCTTTGCAACGACAGAAAATGACTCCCCAGGCCATCTTCGAGGCAACCGGGTTTGAGCCCATTCACCAAAACCAGATCCTTGTTGCGGCCCAGGTTTACGAAGGGATGGCCAAAGCAGGAGCCAGCCCAGAAGTTCTGGGGCATTTTGCCCATAAAGGCAGCGATATCCTCTACGAGTTGCGCATTCTCTCCCCACAGGATCGGGTTCGGGTGGCGGAATTTATCTTCAGTCGCCATTTGAATGCCGCTGATGCTCACGAGATCGCCCGCGCGGTGAAAAATTATGCCCAGCTCCAGCAGCTCCCGGAAGGGTTTACGGATCACCCCGGCGATGCGGTAGCCTATCAAGCCTGGCGGACGGCCCAGCAAACCCGCGATCTGCAGGAGCGAACTCGCGCTATCGGTCGAGCGTTTCAGTATGTCCACAGTGATACAGCCCGCCGACAGGTGGAGCAGCTCTTGTCCACGATTGCCACCAGCTCCCGCCCCCAACGCAGCGTTTTGCCCAAGCTGTCCGTGTTTCGCTTGGAAGAAGATCTGCCGCGACTGCTGCCGGTGGCCGGATCCCTGCCTCTTGCAACTGCCGCCTGGGAAGGGATCCCCCCCAGCGAGCCGCAAGGGCCCTTTGGCTGGGTCAACAGCCCGGCGGAGCAGACTTGGATGGCCTTGCCTGCTTGGCCGGTGATTCAAAAGGCCGGGGATCCGGTGATCCTTCAGGTGGAAAACCGGCTTTTGGGATCCCTGTTGGGTTTGCCGGTGCCTGCCGGTGAAGAACAGGATCCGGTTTTGCTGGTGGTCGATCGCGCCGCTCGGGTTTGGGAGGGAGCTCAGATGGCGGGATTTTTCCTGGTGGATCGGGCCGGATCCCTGGCGGTGGAGTGGATAGAAGACTCGCCCTCCTCTCCCCTGTTGGGCCAGGTGCTGATGGCCGTGCGCCCCCCGCGGGTTTTCGATGAGGTGCTGGCTCAGGATCCCTGGCAGTTGGAAGAATAGGCGTTGGGATCCCGCCGTTGTAGCCATTCGTGCTAGTGGTGCAGAGCACCGCGCCTGGACTCGCCCCCATGGCCTCACCCATGGCCTCAATTGAGCAAGGCCAAGTTATCCCGGTGGACGGCAGTATCAACCCCTTCGTAGCCCAGGATGCGGGGAATCTCGGCGGTTTTTTTGCCCTTAATCTGCCGCAGCTCCTCGGCGCTGTAGTTCACCAGGCCCCGCGCCACCTCCTGGCCGCTGGGATCGCACAGGCGCACGGCAGCCCCCGCCTCAAACTCCCCAGAAATGGCTGTGATCCCTGCCGGCAACAGCGAGCGCCCTTGCTCGCACACCGCTCGTACCGCCCCCTCATCCAAAGTCAAAGATCCCTCGGGGATGAGGCCGTAGGCAATCCATCGCTTGCGGGCGCTGGCGGGCTGAGGAGCCGGATCAAAGCGGGTGCCGATGGCCTCGCCGGCCAGAATTGCCGGGATCTGCTCAGGCCGTTTGCCATTGGTGATCACCACCGTTACCCCTGCAGCTGTAGCAATTTGAGCAGCGGTCAGTTTGGTGGCCATGCCGCCGGTGCCCCAGCCGCTTTTCCCCTGGGCTTCGGCCTTCACCTGTAGGGGGATCCCGGGCAACACCCGCTCGATGGGCTCAGCGGAAGGATCTCGGTTGGGGTCAGCCGAATAGAGCTTGTCCACATCGGTGAGCAGGATGAGCCACTTGGCCTGCACCATGCTGGCCACCAACGCCGAAAGCGAGTCGTTGTCACCAAACTTCAACTCTTCCACCGCCACCGTGTCGTTTTCGTTGACGATGGGAATAACCCCCATCTGCAGCAATTGGGCAAACGTGCGATTGGCGTTCACGTAGCGGTTGCGCTCCACCAGATCGCCACGGGTGAGCAGCACTTGGGCAATCGGCTGGTTCAGAGCCGAGAAGAGGTCATCGTAAAGGCGGATCAGCCGCCCCTGTCCCACCGCAGCCACCGCCTGCTTTTCGGCAATGGCCGTCGGTCGTTGCCGCCAGCCAAGGCGAGCACAGCCCACCCCCACCGCCCCGGAGGAGACCAAGATCACCGCGTATCCCTGCCGGCGCAGGTGAGTCAGCACCTCCACCAGCGGCCCCAATACGGAAAGACGCAACGAGCCGGTCTGAGTATCTGTCAGGCTAGAGGTGCCGATCTTCACCACCACCGTCACGTCTGTTGTTGCCATCGCCTCCCTCAACCCATCTTCCCACCCATCTATTCACCATAGCGGAGCCAAGATGCGGCTGTATTGGTCGTCGCTTGCCCTCAGGGTCACCACAGGCGAGAATAGAACAGAGAAAGCCGTCCTCAAGCTCACCTTTTTTTGTCTGCCTGTGAATCCTGTTCGCACCCTCTCCGCCACCAAAGCGGCCTTTTTCAGCGCCTACCCTCGCCCGATCAACGCCGTCTATCGCCGGGTGGTGGAGGAGTTGTTGGTCGAGCTGCACCTGACCACCGTCAACAGCACCTTCATCTACGATCCGTTTTTTGCCTTGGGGATGGTCACCCTCTACGACGGGCTGATGGAAGCCTACCAACCCCCCGAACAGCGAGAAGCCATTTTCAACGCCCTCTGTAAGGCTTTGCACCTCAAGCCGGAGGTGTTGCGCAAGAATGCCCGCGATCTGCTGGAGTTGATGAGCAGCGGGGATCCCCGTCAGAGACTGGATCTCCTTTGCCTCAAGCCAGAGGCGGAAGATGTGGGCGGGTTGAAAGCCATTTTGGAGCGCATGACTCAGCCGCCCTATGCCTACAGCCGGGTCTTGGCTGTTGGCCTTTATACAGCCTATGAAGCCGTGGCCAAGTCCCTTTACAAAGAAGCGGAAGAGCGCACCCGCCGCTTTTTGGAGGATGTGGTGGGCAAGCTGCCCTTTTCGGCAGAGCGGGTGAAAAAGGATCTGGAGCTCTATCGGAGTAGTTTGGATCGCATGAAGCAGGCGCGGGCTGTGGTCGAGGAGATGGTGAAAGCCGCCCGACGCCAGCAGGAACGCCGCCAATCCGCCGCCTCTTTGCCCGAGACTTCCCTTGCCGACCCGAGCGAGCCCAGCAGCTAAAGGCAGGCCCTAAGCCAAATACCGAGCCCAGGTTTCCACCACCTCGGGGGATCCATACCAGCGCCGTCCACCCCGACCGGAATGGTAACAGTCGGGCAGGGTGAGATTGACAGCCCCCTGCAAGTGGGCAGCCTCGATGGGGATAATGCCATCGCCCCACAATTCCCCCTGTCCAGCCGTGAGCCAATAGCTGTTGTAGGCCAGCCAAGCCAGATAATCCTCCTGTCGCCACAGGGATCCCAGGCCCAAGCGCCGCCCCTGAATGGCTCTGCCCGCCACGCACACATAGTTCACCTCGGGCCAAAAGGCCCCCGGATAGTGGGTGTTGACAAAGTCCAAATTGCGCTTCGTCCAGCGCTCCCGGCTGATGTGAGGGGATCCCAGGCTGATCAGCGTAGCGACGTGCTCCCGCCCCTGCCACACCTGTCCCCCGTAAGGCACGGATCCCAGGTAGATGCGGGCAATCCAGCCGCCGGCGGAGTGGGCCACCAGGTTAACCCGGTCAACCCCAAACTCAGCGCAGGTCTTTTGGATGGCCTCTCGCAGCGCCCACAGGATGGGAGTGACGGGCCTTCCCCCCAGCGTGGGAAACCAACTGCGCACCCGTAACGGCACCACCCGTGCCGCATAGCCGCGGGCTTCCAGCTCTTGACGCAAGGGCTCATACTCCGACGCGCCCGCCAGATAACCGGGCAAAATCACCAGAGGAGCCATACGCTAGCGGGGATACCAGAACATGCCTTTGATCCCCTCGGGGTCGGGGGTGAAGCCCAGCCGCTCGTAAAAGCTGACCACCCCTTGATCGGCAAAAAGGGTGATGTTGCTGATGTCTTGGGCGCGCAGCTCTTGGATCACCTTTTCCATCAGCCGCTTGCCCAGACCCTTGCCCTGGAAATCGGGATGAACCACCACGTCCCAAATGGTGGCATTGAAGGCGTGGTCGGACGTTGCCCGGGCAAAGCCGATGAGGCGACGATAGCTGCCCCGCTGCTGCCACATCGACACCACCAAAAAGCTGTGCTGCAGGGCTTTTCTCACCTTGGGAATGGGACGACGCGACCATCCCACCGCATCGCAGAGCTCCTCCAGCTCGTACAGATCCAAGTTGGGATCCAAGCTGAACAGGATGGACTCGCCCTGTACCGCCACCACTTCCTGACGGTCGCGACTGCGCTGCGCGGCAACATGACCAGCTTTGGCCGTCGTTTTTTGCGCCAACTCTTTCGTCGAAGCGGCCCCTGCTGCCCCGAACAGGCCCTTCCAAAAGCTCATCGGATGTCTTCGTGGAGTGAAAGCCCCCATCTGATCAGGTAGGCGTGTCCTCAGTATAGCCAGGATTGGCAGCGGGAATAGCTGAATCTGCATAGGTGCTTCCGCGCAGGCTTGGGACAGGTCTTTATCGGAAACTGAGAGTGGAAAGTCTGGGCGCTAAAAAGTCTATGGCTCCTCCCGGCACCGGCACTCTCGTCAATACCCTCGCCATCTTGGCGGGGAGCGGCCTTGGTTGGGGAGTAGGTAGCCGCCTGCCCCAGCGAATGAGCCAAACCCTTTTGCAAGCCATGGGATCCCTGGTGCTGGTCTTAGGGATCCAAATGGCCCTCACCCTCGGCAGTGCCGCCCAAGCGGTAACGGTTTTGGTTGCTCTGATGTCAGGAGCTGTGCTGGGGGAGTGGATTGACATCGAGGCTGCTTTTGAGCGGATTGGCCAGGCCCTGGAAAAGCAGGTAAGCCGTTGGCTGGGCCCCAACCCGATTACCCGTGCCTTCGTCACCACCAGCATCCTGTTTGTGGTCGGCCCCATGACCCTGCTGGGATCCATCCAGGATGGATTGGGGGATCCCTCGCTGTTGTTGGTGAAAGCCGCTTTGGACGGGATCGCCACCCTCGCCTTCACCGCCAGCCTTGGCTGGGGCACCCTATTTTCTGCGGTGCCGGTGCTCCTGGTTCAGGGGGGAGTGGCTTTGTTGGCGCGGCAGTTGCAGCCTCTGTTGCGCCCAGACCTGATCGCCGCCTTGGAGGCCACCGGTGGGATCCTGATCTTGGGCATTGGCCTCAACCTGCTCGGCCTGGCCCGCCTGCGGGTGGCCAACTTGCTACCGGCTTTGGTGATCGTGGAGCTGCTGGTGGGGTTTTTCCCCGTTTGGGATCTCCACTTCTAGGTTTCCAGGTCGGTTGGGAGGTAGAAAGGGTCAGAAACCGCTTAATGGCCGGCGGTTAACTGGGATCCAATCTCTGATGACCCCCGATAGTCTGAAAGAGCTACTCAACCACACCACCAGAGAACAGTTGGTGCAGGAAGCCCTACGAGCGGAACGTTCCAAAAGCTACTTGGCTTTTCAAATGCTTTCGAATTTGCTTTCTATGAATCCCCCCGAAGGGGGGACTTGCGGACAGCAGGCGTTAGGCAAGAGCGGTTGACTACCCCGCCGCTACAGGCAGCATAGTGCAAAGCTGCCCTGGAAGGACGGGGCTTTAAACCCAGTTTTTTGGTTAAGCTTGATGACGACTCTTTCCCAGGCATCAATGCCGGGGCTTGCACGCCAAACTCTCGGTGAAGCTTTTGCCAGTAATTTATAGGCAATTGCAAATCAGGATGCAACCAGCCCCCAGCAACTCAGTAGGCCAAGCCCATGCTGCGGGTGGTTTCGGGGCCAAGGTAGACCCGGATGCTCAGGAAGTCGGTAGGGCAAGCGGTTTCACAGCGTTTGCAGCCAACACAGTCTTCGGTGCGGGGGGCAGCCGCGATCATCCCAGCTTTGTTTTTTCCCTTCCAGGGCACCATCTCCAACACGTCGGTGGGACAAGCCCGCACACACTGAGTGCAGCCGATGCAGGTGTCGTAGATCTTGACCGAGTGAGCCATTAGCGTTCTCCAGTCGAGCAGGTTGAAAAGTTAAAAAAAGGTTTACCGAATCGGCATGGCAGCAACATCGCTGCGCCAGTGCCCTCAGTGTACTGTAGTCCTGGGAAGCCTCCAAAATCTCCGATCCAAATGTTCAAACAAATTTACATCCGGTGGGGTCGTCCTCTGAGCTGATGGGAAGGTTGCTAGGGTTGGGCTAGGATCGGCCTGAAGATCACAGGACAAGGGATCCTGAACATGGGGCGTTCGGTGCAGGATTGGCGAAGGCAAACTCAGGGCAATCTGCGTCGTCTGGGGCCGATTTTGCTGGAGATCTTCGAGGAGAACAGGCCTCGCCTGCGCCAATGGGATCAGCAGCTCACCGATTGGGTGCGCAGCCGCCGCTGGGGGGTGGATCCGTCTCTGCCCAAGGTGGCTATCTATGTCCTGGGCGCAGTGGTGATCCTGGCGATCCCACTTCTCACGTTTGTGGCTTTGGGGGCCTTTCTGACCTTTCTGGGTGTCCAAATTGTCCAAAAGTGGTCACAAGGGGATCCCGCTCGCCAAACTCAGCGCCGCTATCTGCGCAGTGCTGACGCGGATGATGATGACTTTGATCTGGATTGAGAAAGGGGCTGCGGGGAATGGGCGGGCTAACTGTCCGCCGACCGTTGGGGCTCCTGGGAGTCTTGCTGCATGCCCAAGCGTTGTTTGACCTGTCTGATCACCTTCTGGTGAGAGCGGTTTTCCAGCCTGTTTAGGCCGATGGCGCCGGCCAGGATCCCCAACTGCAAGGCCAAGCTGGGCAAGGTGGTGCTTAAGTCTCGCCCCGCCAGGGCCTGAAAGAAAAACACAAACGCCCCAATGGTGGCCGAGAAGCCCGCTGCCAGGTAGATGAAGCGCCGCAAGCTGCGATAGGGAGCGGCCAGCTCCGTCAAGAGCCTCACTTGCTCCGCTGAAGAGGGATCCCGCCGCTGCGACAGGGGCGATCTTGGCTTGGGATCGGAGTCTGCCATTGGCTACACCTCCTCAGGCAACAAGAGGGGCTCCCGACCGGAAACCCCCGCCAAGACGGCTTCAGCAGCACGGCAGGCGGCCAGAATATCTCGCTCTTCCCCTCCCAAGTACACGCGGCCAAAGCTACCGAAAGGCATCACCTCCAGGATGTTGATCTGGGCAGATTTTTCTGCCTCGTTGGCAGCCAGGGGGGCATAGCCTGCCGGTTGCACCTCCAGGATATAGAGGGTTTGGCCGGCCAGGAGCATTTGGCCACGGCGGGAACGGTTAATCAACTGGGTTTGGTGGGGATCAATGTTGCGGATGATCTGGCTGGAGATGATGCGGGGCTTGAGGCGCTCCTGTTCACTCACCCCCAAGGCAGCCAGAATCGCCCGTCCGGCGGTGCGGGTATCCCCTTGGTTGCTGGAGTGTACTTCCAGAAGGCCGTAGAGGCGTTCCACCACCTGCAGCCCCGGCCTCACCGAGGTGGCCTTCAGGGCAATATCCATAACGCGGTTGATCTCGATGCCGGGGGAAATCTCAACCCACAAAGAAGTGTCCCCAGGCAGGGGCAAAAAGCCGTAGGCTACTGTGCCCAGATAAGCAGCATACTGGGGTTGCAGCCGATCCAAAAACACGTAACTGCGAAGGTCGATCCCCAAAAAAGTCCTCCCTTTGGGCTCGGTTGGATGGTGAGCTGATGTCGATCTATTCTTTACTATTCTTATTCTTCTCCAGCCTCATCGCAGCTCTTGGGTCCTTGGGCGGGCCGACCAACCTTCCAGCTCTACAGGTCACCCTGAGCCACCACCTTCACCGTTGTCAGGGCTTCCACGTCGATGGGCCCGCGCACGTGCAGCCGCTGGGTAGAAATGCCCAAAGACAGGTCGCGAAACGCTCCCAACGTGGGGATCCCAGCTCCCCGGCCTGCCGAGAGGGGGGAAGTGTTGATGTGGATCAGGGCGGCATCTACTTCCTGGAGAAAGCGCTGGGCCGCCGATTGGCTATCGGTGAGGATCGTCTCCGATTGACGGCAACCATTTTTGTTAATCCAGGCGATCGCCTCCGTCAGGTCGGCAATGGGCTGCAGGCGCAGATGAGGTCGTTCCGTCGAGTCAAAGCCTTGCCCAAGCGGCTGGAGCTGCGGGAACTGTTCCAGAATGGGGGCGGCTGCCTGGATATCGATCCCGTGACCCAGCAAGTCCTCAATCAAGGCGGTCAGATGGTTGGTGGCCCAATCGGTGTGGATCAGCAGCCAGAGGGTGAGAGGCTGATAGATGGGGATCCCTTCTGAGCCATACTGGGCGAGGGGATCCAACAAAACCGACTTGACCAAAGGCCAAGGGGCGGTGCGATCCAGATAGATGTGGCCGTAGCCCAAATGGGTAGCCAGAGTCGGCACTTTGCTGGCCTGCAACAGGAACTCCACCCAGCCGGGGCGACCGCAGGGAATCACCAGGTCTAGGTAGCGGGTTTGCTGTAGCAACGGCAACAGTGGGGAATCTGCTTGGGGATCCGCCGTTTTGTCTTGGGCGGGCAAGGTTTGAATGGCCCCTTCCGGGATCCCGTGCTCATAAGCCGTCTCTGCCAAGAGGTTGACCATGGCCTGGTGAGTTTTCTGGATGGGACCGCTGCTGGCCAAAATCATGCCATTTCCTGTTTTTAGGCACATGCCAATGCCATTTAAGGCAAACTCGGGGTAGATTTCATAGACCAGAGCGATCAACCCCAACGGGACGCGGTAGCGGCCAATAAACAGGCCATTCTCCTGGCGGTGCCCTTTCTCCAGCTTGCCAATGGGATCCGGCTGCTGGGCCAGGAGAGTCAGCAACTGGGCGGATCGCTGTAGACGCTCGGGGGTGAGCTTCAGGCCGTTGAGGATCCACTCCGGTACGGTTTGCTCGCGGCAACTTTCCAGGTCGAGGGTATTGGCTTCCAGGAGCAGATCGGAGCGCTCCAACAAACACCGCGAGAGAGCCAGCAGGGCCTGGCGCTTGGTTTGGCTGCTCAACCGCTGCATCTGCGGTAGTAAGCGGCGTACCTGTCGCAGAGTGGTACCTAAGTCAAAGTCTGAACCGAAATCTGTCACTTGAACTTCTCCCGCCTAGCCCATTAGAGACAGACCCGCTGCGTTCTCCAGACCACTGCTAACAAGAAATGGTTGGATCCACAAGTGCTGGGGCTGCCAATTCTGGAGACCAGTCGCTGGAGAAAATCTCACTCACCTCAGGGCCGCCGCAGCATCAGGATCGCCGTTACCATCAACAGCGTCAACAACAAGCCGAGAATCATGAACCAACTGAGCAACTGGGTTTGGTTTGGGAAGAGCACTGCGCCGATGAACCCAACCGCCAAGACAATGCCCAAGCTGAGGGTGAGGCCCAAGAGCGCGGATCCCTGTAGGGTGTTTTCCCGCCGCAACACCCATTGGTAGCCGTTCCAGAACCACATTTTGCGGTAGGGATAAGAAACGGCCAGTTGCTCGATGTACAGGCGGTCGGGGGTAATGGCAAAAATATGCTGGCAACGGCTACACCCAAAGGCTTCGGTTAGGGTGATCAGGCGCAACTGACCTTGGTGGCAGCACGGGCAGGGGTAAATTTTGGCGGGCTCAAGGGTCTGAGCGACACGCGGGGCTGATTTTTGACGGGGAGACTTGCGGGGAGAAGAGAACGCCACAGCTCTCAGCCGGTGAGAAGTTGGGATCCCTCACATCCTATCTTCAGGAAAGCGGAGTCAAGCCACCCAGAGATGGTGGACGTAGCGCCAGGTGAGGATTTGGTTGAGGGCAAAAAAAATGAAAGCCAGCAGCCCATATCCCAGCTTCAAGGCGACACCAAGATAGGGCCGCATCCGCTGGGGGATGAAGCTGAAATCGGTGTGTTTGGCCCAATGCACCAACGCCAGCACCTGCACGATGTGAACCGGCAGGCAATAGCGGCTCATGCTTCGCTCGCCCAAGGGGCTCGTACCCGTCAGGGCAATGTAAAACATGGCCCAAGCAGCCAGGTGAAATCCCAGCCGCTCCCGCCAACACTGGCTTCTACCTGCCATAACTCCTGCCGCATCCATTAAACCTGTAACAAGCAGGGATCCCAGGGTGGCAGACACAAACAGTTGGCTAAGAGCGTCAGCCCACAGCCCAGGGTCTTTCATCGGTGCAGAAAGAGAGAGTAAGCTTTGCCAGCGTTCGGCGGAAAGGACATATGTGCGAGCTTGGAAAATAGCTTGATAATTGGCTTTCACGCCGGTAAAGTAACGCTGCATTTCCAGGTAGAGATCCCAGCGTCCGAAGCGGAGCTGACAGTAGAGAAAAAAGCCCAGGCCACCCAACAGAGCCAAGCTCGCTGCCATACTCGTCCAAAACCAGCGGCGGGCTTGGGTTCTCTCCCCCGCTTTCAGGAGATTCAAAAAAGGGAGCAGCGCCACCGGCAAGCCGACAATCCGAGTAGCACTCATCACCAAGCCGTGGATCCCAGCCAGGAGCATCAGCAGGGGACGGCCCCCGTGAATTGACCAGTAGAGAAAACCCAGTAGGCTGGCCATAAACAAAGATTCGCTGTAGCCCACGACCAGGTAAAAGCTGGTGGGATAAAAGAAGATGAGCAAACTGGCCAAAATTTGCCAGAGGGGGGGAATTTGCCACCTGCGGTAAAGCAGGAAAAGGTAAACCCACATCAGCCAGCAAAAGAGCTGAGCAGTTAGGTAAAGCCCCAGTTCAGGGTCAACTCCCACAAGGTGACTGATTGCGGCCACTGCCAGGGGATAGCCGGGGAAAAAAGCTACGTTGCTCTGCTCGTAGGCAATCTTGTCGAAACCCACAAACTGGTACCCCCGCCTCACAATGCTGAGATACCAATAGCTATCCCGCTGACTCAGGGCTGTGAAGGCAGAAGCATAGTCACCGCGTTTTGTCCAGAGGTATATCGTTAGCACTTGCAGGATAGTAAGCGCTAAGCCTAGCAAAGCAATCCGAACAGAGAAGCAACCTAAAAGTTTGCGGATCTGCTGCAACAGATGGCTGAGGCGAAGACTCATCGGCACATTGCTCTTTCTCTCGTCAAGACGGCTCCGTCAAGCCACCCAAAGATGTTGGACGTAGCGCCAGGTGAGGATTTGGTTGAGGGCAAAAAAGATGAAAGCCAAAAGACAATACCCCAGCTTCAGGGCACTGCCAAGATATCGCCAAGCCCGTTGGGGGATGAAGCTGAAATCGGTGTGTTTGGCCCAATGCAGCCAGGCCAGCACCTGCACGATGTAAACCGGCAGGCAATAGCGAACCATACTTCGCTGGCCCACCACACTCATTCCTGCTAAGGCAATGTAAAACATCACCCAAGCAGCCAAATGAAACCCCAGCCGCTCCTGCCAGCGCCGACTTTTGCCGGCTGTGGAGCTGATCCCATCTATCAAACCGGTCACCAGTAGGGATCCCAAGGTGAGAGGAACAAACACTTGACTGAGGGAAATTGCCCATATCCCAGCTTCCAAAGCTTCAGAAAAGGAAAACAGGGATCGCCAATGACCAATAGAAAAGAGAGGAGTATAGGTGTGCGCTTGAACAATGGCCAGGTAATTGACAGAGCTGGGGCCAAAGTAGGACTGCATTTCCATGTAGAGATCCCAGCGTCCAAAGCGAAGCTGACAGTAGAGAAAAAAGCCCAGCCCCCCCAGCAAAGCCAGGCTCACTGTCGCCACTGTCCAAAGCCAACGTCGGGATCCTGACCAGAGATTGAGAAGTGGAATCAAGGCTACCGGCAAACCCACAATGCGGGTGGCGCTCATTGCCAAGCCGTGGATCCCGGCCAGGAGCATCAGCAGGGGACGATCCCAATGAATTGACCAGTAGAGAAAACCCAACAAGCTAGCTGTAAACAAAGACTCGCTGTAGCCCACACACAGATAAAAGCTGGTGGGATAAACCAGGATGAGCAAACTTGCCAAAGCCTGCCAGAGCGGGGGAATTTGCCACTTGCAGTAGAACAGGAAAAGGTAAACCCACATCAGCCAGCAAAAGAGCTGGGCGGTGAGGTAAAGCCCTAGTTCAGGGTCAACGCTCAAAAGGCGACTGATTCCAGCCACCGCCAGGGGGTAGCCGGGGAAAAAAGCCACGTTGCTCTGCTCATAGGCAATCTTGTCAAAGCCCACAAACTGATACCCCTGCCGCACGATGCCGAGATACCAATGGCTATCCCACTGAATTAGGCCCTTGAAGATGGAAACATAATTGCTCTCCTCACTCCAGAGGGAGATCATGAAGATCTGCAGCACTGTCAAGGCCAAGCTGGGCAACAAGACTCGCCCTAAAAAAGGGCCAAGATGCTGCCGACCTCGCTGCAACAGATGACTGAGAGGCAAGCTCATCGCTGAACTGTTAAGGGTGAAGATGTCACTTTGATTTCTTCTTGGTAATCGTCGTCGGAGTTCACCTGCCAGAGATTGTGACTACCGGGTCGGAGAATGTTCTCAGCCGCCAGCAAGCCCATCAGTAAACTGTGATCTTGGTTGTTGTATTTAAATGAGCCGTAGCGGCCCACCACTTGTAGATTTTCAAACTGGCTGAGATACTCCTGCAAAATGGCTAAATCTTCTTTATAGCTACCGGTATAGATGGGATAAGTGCGGGGCAGGCGCACCACAAAGCCACTGTAGATCTTTTGATCGTGAAGCAGGCCAATTTGACGCAGCTCCTTCTCGGCCAAAGCCAGCAATTCCTCCTCAGGAGCTTGCCACAAGGGATCCCCAAAGTTGCACCAATACTCACAGCACAAGGGGGTTTGCTCTTGGTTGGGCAACATGGCCGGAGACCAATTGGCGAAGTTGGTCACCCGTCCCACCCCCACCGTTGGATCGTTGATATACAGCCAGTTATCGGGGAAGAGCTGGGATCCCTGCACAATCAAGTAAACCAAGACAGTATTGCGAAATCTGAGATTGCGGGCTGCCTGCAGCACTTGGGGGGGAGGCAATTTCCGCAGGCTCTGCACCAACACCGTCAGAGGGATCGAGGAAATGACGTGGGAGGGGGAGACCCAAGTTTCACTTCCATCCTGAAGATTGCGCAGTTGCAGCTCGACAACTTGGGATCCCTCGTGCCTAAGGGCGACTACCTCTGTATTGAGCAAGACTTTCTGTCCTTCGGCAAGCAAATACTCCTGCATTTTTTCATAGAGCTGCCCGGATCCCAGGCGAGGAAACTGAAACTGATCGATCAGGGATTTCACCGAACCTCGATTCCACCCCAAGGCCTTTTGGATGGCTTGCCCAAGGCTGAGACCTTTGATGCGCTGGGCGGCCCAATCAGCACTGATCTCGGTACAAGGGATCCCCCAAAGCTTTTCCGTATATCCTTCAAAGAACATTTGAAAGAGTCGGGTGCCGAACTTGCCTTTGACCCAGTCGGCAAAGTTCTGGGGAGCTGGTCGCGGAATTAATTGTGCCCAGAGATAGGAAAGGACAATGTGCAGGCTTTCCCACCAACCCACTTTGCGCAGGACTTCCCAGGCCTGAATGGGGTACTGAAAATACTGCTTGCGGTAATAGATGCGGGTGAGCCGTCGGACGGTTACTTGCTCGGATTCCAAAACCTGATTCCACAACTCTCGCACCGGCAGGATTTTAGTGAAAAAACGGTGCGGGCCATAGTCCAAGATAAACCCCTGATACTGAATACTTTTGGCCAAACCCCCGACCTTCTCCTCTCGTTCTACCACCACTACGGAAAAACCCAGTTGGTTCAAGCGATAGGCAGCCGCCATGCCTGCCGGCCCCGCTCCCAGGATGTAGATGGGATCGCGCACTCTATTCCCTCTCGCAACTACCCCGTGGAGACATTCTAAAGCAGGTCGGGAAAGTCCCCTGCCACCGGACAATTCCCTACAAAGCCCTGGGAAAATGGGCACAGAGGTTAGACTGGTGAGGCTGCGGCTGGAGGCTGGCCTGTGCTGTTAACCAAGGGCTTTGAGGTGGAAATGTACACCGGCACCGCCGCCGGGGAAGTGGTGGGCTTGTCGGATCGCATTTGCCAGGCTTTGCCAGGGTTTGTGCGGGAGCCGGATCGGCGCAACGTGGAGTATATCACCCCTCCCCTTCGCCGCTACGAAGACCTGCTCTGTGCCTTGTTGCGGCCTCGCCTACAGTTGCGGCAATTTTTGCGCCGTCTTGGCCCTTACACCCTTCTGCCGGGGAGTACGCTGGCTTTGGGCGGCAGCGATCACTTCGAGCGGTCGGATCCCGGCAACCCCTACCACGACTACATCGAGCGCACCTATGGCACGCGGGTGGTAACTGCTAGCATTCACATCAATGTTGGCCTGCCAGGTACCGAGGCCATCTTCCGGGCCTGTCGCCTGCTGCGAGCGGAAGCATCTCTCTACCTAGCTCTGAGCGCTTCCTCTCCTTTTCTGGACGGACGGGTGACGGGATCCCACTCCAGCCGTTGGCAGGTGTTCCCCAAAACGCCGGCTCAGGTGCCCTTCTTCCGGGATCACGCCCACTACATTGCCTGGATCCAGGAGCAGCTAGCCTTGGGCACCATGCAGAATGTGCGCCACCTGTGGGCCTCGGTGCGACCCAACGGCCCGGAGCGGCCCTACCACCTCAACCGCGTGGAGCTGCGCATTTGCGATCTGGTGGGGGATCCGGTGATGGTTCTGGCGATTACCGCCTTGGTGGAAGCCCGTCTCTGGCAGTTGCTGGCCCAGCCGGAAGCGCTGGATCCCTTGCGGGGGCCCTTTACCCCAACAGAGCTGGAGAGCCTTTGCGAAGCCAACGAGCAGGCTGCTGCTCGAGAATCGCTGCAATCTCATTTGGTCGATTGGCGGACAGGCCGGGAACGGGCGGCCCAAGAGTGGATCGAAGAGCTGCTGACCGAAGCTTGGCGTATTGGCCAACCTCAAGGCTTGGGCTGTTTTCTAGCTCCCTTGCAAACTCTGCTCCACCAGGGCAATGAGGCCCAACGCTGGCTGAAGCAAGTCAACCAGGGATCCACACCTGCCCAGGTGTACCAACAGGCCATCCAGGAGCTGGCCGAACAAGACCGAGAGAGCATGACTCTAGTCAATAATAAGCTCAACTATACTGAAAATAATGTATAATATGTTCAGTACGGATTACTACCAGTTGATCTTTCTGTT